>JABIWM010000147.1 GCA_018701255.1 Alphaproteobacteria bacterium
CCGACGGGTTTTAATGAAAATTCGCCTTGCAATTTAGATGAAAATCTAGGCATGGTGAGGTTAGTAATATTAGCGTTTAAAAGCTTGAGCAAAATACATGCAGCGCACATCCATTGTTGATCTGATGTCTTCTGGAAACCAAACGGATACATTCCGGGTTGGTTTTTTTCTTTTACCTAATTTTTCCATGATGGCTTTTGCTTCTGCCATTGAGCCTTTGCGTTCAGCTAACCGGCTGACCGAACAGAAACTTTTTGACTGGGTTATTGCATCCGAAAATGAAAAATATACCATGGCCAGCAATGGGGTTGAGGTGGCCGCAACGACCCAGATAGAGGACTTAATCAGTTGCCGGTTAATATTCATTTGTGGCGGCATAGACATTCAAAACCACACCACTAAAAGCGTGATTTCTGCCTTACGCATGATTGATCGCCATGGCGTTCTGATTGGCGCGATTTGCACTGGCACCTATGTTCTGGCCAAGGCCGGATTGCTGGATGATCGGCGATGCACCATCCATTGGGAAAACCGCGAAGGGCTGGAAGAAGAATTCCCCAATCTGGATGTTACCGAAGAATTATTTGAAATTGATGATGACCGGATCACCTGTTCGGGCGGCACGGCGGCGCTTGACATGATGCTGCATCTGATTGCGCAAGCGCATGGGCATGGTCTGGCAACATCCATATCGGAACAGTTTATTCATGACCGCATTCGGGACAGCCATGACCGGCAACGCATGGAATTGCGTTCGCGTCTGGGGGTTAGCCATCCAAAACTGCTGACTGTTGTGGCAGAAATGGAAAAAAATCTCGAAGAACCAATGCCGCAAACAGAAATTGCCCGGCGGGCTAATCTATCAACGCGCCAGCTGGAACGGCTATTCAGAAAATATCTGGGGACAACGCCAACGCGATATTATCTGAACTTGCGCATTGCCCGCGCCCGCCATTTACTGCGCCAGACAAGCATGTCTATTCTTTCTGTTGCGCTGGCTTGCGGATTTGTTTCTGCATCGCATTTTTCAAAATGCTATCGGGAAACATATGGCCGGACACCGCGTGATGAACGCGTCATGCAATAACCTTAAACCGATATGTTCGCTTTCGCCTCAGCCATAATAGCCGTCACCATGGATGCCAGTCCATTTTTGCGCGTGGGGGATAAATGCTCATCCAGCCCGATCTGTTTCAGAAATTCGGGCGGAAAGGCCATAATATCAGCTGGTGGCTGACCAGAATATACCCGCATCAGAAGCGCGATTAATCCCTGCACGATAGCGGCATCGCTTCCGGCCTGATATTGCATCCGGCCATCGGCATAATCAGCCTTGAAATGCACAACAGACTGACAGCCGCGCAGACGGTTTTCGTCTATCATAATAGACGGATCAAGCGATGCCAGCGTTCGCCCCATTCCGATCAAATGCTGATAACGGTCTTCCCAGTCATCCAGAAAATCAAACTCATCTACAATATCTTGTGCTATGTCGGCCAGACTCATCTTGGCTTCCTTTATATGATGCTTATCACTGTTTATTTAGGCCGTGTTGCGGCGTTTTCCAAGGATAGACAATAAGCTTTCTGCAATATGTTCCATATTTGACCCCGGCGGGAAAATACCATCAATTCCGTTTTCACGCAGTTCTGCCATATCACCGGGCGGAATAACGCCGCCAATGACCAGCGGTATCAATTCGCCGCCACGCGCATCAAGTGCCTGCCGCATCGCTGGTGCAAATTGCCTATGTCCTGCCGCCAGCGACGAAAGCCCGACAACATCAACAGCATTATCCATCGCCAGATCAGCGGCTTCCTGTTCTGTCTGGAATAATGGGCTGATCACAACTTCAAACCCCAAATCATCTAATGCGGATGCTACTACTTTTTGTCCGCGATCATGGCCATCCTGCCCTAGCTTGGCGATCAGAATACGCGGCTTGCGTCCCGTGTTATCGGTAAACCGTTCAATGGCCAGACTTAAACGCTGGGATGGTGGGGCTATGGTTTTCCAGATGCCTTTGATGCCGGATACAGGCGCTTTATAACGACTGAACGCCCGTTCCATCGCGTCTGACATTTCCCCCACTGTTGCCCCGGCACGCGCCGCCGCTACTGCCGCCGCCAGCAAGTTATCTGTTCCTCTGGCCGCCGATTCTAACGCCGCAAGCGCGGTTTCTGTTGCGCGGCTATTTCTGGTTTTGCGCAAATGTTCCAGTCTGGCTATTTGCTGTTCGCGTACGGTATCGGTATCAATACGCAACACTTCAATCATTTCATCTTCGGGTTTCTGATCTGTTTGCTGGCACCAGTTAACGCCAATGATTTTCTGCTGTCCGGTATCAATCGCGGCTTGTGTACGGGTGGCGGTTTCTTCTATGCGCTGTTTTGGTAATCCGGTTGCTATGGCTTTTGCCATGCCGCCAGCGGTATTAATTTCATCCAGATGTGTTCGCGCCCGCGTGATCAGCGCATCTGTCAGAAACTCCACCGCGCCACTGCCGCCCCATGGATCAATTAGCTGTGTTATGCCGCCCTCACCAGCCAGATGAAGCTGGGTATTGCGGGCAATTCGTGCGGATGCATCGGTTGGCAAACCCAAGGCTTCGTCCAGTGAGTTCGTATGCAGGGATTGTGTCTGACCGCCAACCGCCGCCGCCGCCTCAATCGTGGTGCGAACAACATTATTATAGACATCCTGTGCCGCCAGCGACCATCCCGATGTCTGGCAATGGGTGCGTAGCATAAGCAATTTGGGATCAGTAAAACCGAACTCTGCCTGTAGTAATTCCGCCCATAACCGCCGCGCGGCACGCAATTTTGCCACCTCAACCAGATAAGGCATCGCATTGGCAAAAAAGAACGATAATCGCGGCACAAAGGTTTTGGCATCAAGTCCGGCCGCCAGACCAGCGCGAATATATTCCAGCCCATCACCAAGCGTATAGGCCAGTTCCAGATCAGCCGTCGCACCGGCTTCTTCGATATGATAACCGGATATGGATATGGAATTAAAACGCGGCATATGGGTTGAGGTATAGGCAAAAATATCCGACACAATCCGCATGGAATCCGCTGGTGGATAAATATAGGTATTGCGCACCATAAACTCTTTCAGAATATCATTCTGAATCGTTCCGGTTAGCCGCTCGGACGCGACCCCCTGTTCTTCGGCGGCAACAATATAAAGCGCCATAATCGGCAATACTGCGCCATTCATCGTCATGGATACGCTCATCTTATCCAGCGGTATACCTTTGAACAGAACACGCATGTCTTCTATCGAATCAATAGCAACTCCAGCCATGCCAACATCCGATTTCACGCGTGGATTGTCCGAATCATAGCCACGATGCGTTGCCAGATCAAAAGCAATAGACAACCCCATCTGGCCTGCCGCCAGATTACGGCGGTAAAAGGCATTTGATTCCTCGGCTGTTGAAAATCCGGCATATTGGCGGATCGTCCATGGCCGTGTGGTATACATGGTTGGATAGGGGCCACGGGTGAACGGAAACTGCCCCGGCATGTCTGCATCCGGGCGTTGCGAATAATCCGCCGATACCCATTCAGGCATGGCTATGCCTTCTGGCCAGTCTGTTGATCCCACATGATTATTGTCTGCTTGTGATGCTGGTTTTAAATCAAAATTGATGTTTCTAAAATCTGGAATCCGGCTCATTCTGATATACCCTGCCCATCGTGTTTATTCGTCGCCTGATCACCTGTCCGGATCATATTTGTAATCATCTGTCGCCGCGTGGCGCCATCTGCATCAAGCGCAAGATATGTTTTCGATAGCGTGGTGCCGTCCTGACCATCATGATCAGCCAGCATATGATGTACCGCCTGACTAGCGACCAGAATATGTGGCTTGGCGGCGGCAATCTGGGCATTTGCTTCTGCTGTATTGGTGATTCTCACCTCTGCCATCTGGATGCCGGCCATGCGAAGCTCATCCGACCAGTTAGCAATGCACTGTTTATCGCTACTCCCATCATCCAGTATCAGACACCGCAAGTCCTTATCATCAGCCGCATCATCAGCGGGATCATCAGCCGCATCATAAGCCGCGATACGCATGTCTTCCCAAGCCTTCGCCGGTCTTGCCATGCCGCCCCGTGGCAGGCCTGTTTCCATGATCAGCGCGGGCAATGGGGCTATCGGTTGCTGGGGGTGGTGGTTGATGCCAAGCATGGCGGCGTGACGGTTATCCATATCGGCTTGCCGTGCCCGTTGTGCCGCCGCCGCCCATTCCGCGACCATAGCAGAGGTTGCTACTGCCATAGCCCCGCCAGCCTGTTCAATATCCTGAAAGATTTGCCATGCTTTATGTGCCAGCGACTGGCTCATGGCTTCTAATGTCGTGGCGCCATGTGCCGGATCAGCAACCTGATCCAGCCGTGCCTCATCCCGCATGATCAGCTGAATGTTTCTGGCCAGACGACGGCTCATCCCTGTGCTTCCGCTTAACCAGTCATGCGGCAAGGTGGTGATTAGCTCTGCTCCACCCAACGCCGCGCCTAGGCTGGCGGTCACATGCCGTAACACATTATTCATCGGTTCAATGCGCGTCATCATGCGATCAGATGTAAAGACATGCAACACTGGCGTTTTATCCATATCCATCGCCGCCGATAGCCGGTTAAGAATCATGCGCGCCGCCCGTGTCTTTGCAAGGGAAGAATACAGATGTGACGATACCGCCATCCGCATGGCTGATCCGGCTATGGCATGTTCCAGCGATAAACCGGATTGTTCCAGCATCCGCCATTGCCACACCAGACTAGCCAGACATAACCCAAGTTCCTGTGCATCGGTTAGCCCATAGCGGTGATAGGCATCACCAGCGGCGGCAAAACACCGGATATGCGGCAAATCTGTCTGATGTTTAGTTTGCCATGCGGCTAGCGCGATAGCCTGATCATTAGCCGCCTGATGGTCAAGCTGATCAAACATGATATCAGCCA
>JABIWM010000020.1 GCA_018701255.1 Alphaproteobacteria bacterium
AGCACAGCGTGATCATAGCCGGCCTTCGGTGCTGGTCGGTGATTTGAACATTGCCCCGCGCGAAGATGATGTCTGGTCGCATAAACAATTATTAAAAGTCGTCAGTCATACACCGGTTGAGGTTGATGCGCTAAACCGCATCATGGATAAAGGCAACTGGCATGATGGGGTGCGGCTAGCTATTCCTGATGGTAAATTATATTCATGGTGGTCATATCGGGCGCGGGACTGGGCGGCGGCAAATCGTGGCCGCAGGCTGGATCATATCTGGGTAACGCCGCCATTGCGGGATCAGATTATCGGGGCTGAGGTGATTACAACCGCCCGGGGATGGGAAAAACCATCAGATCACGCGCCGGTTGTTTTGCGATTAGATGAATAGAGTCTAATAGATGAAGTTTTGCAAAAAACCGTAAAACCGCGTATATCGGCATCATGGAACTGTCTTTTGTCAAAATGCATGGCCTTGGCAATGATTTTATCATTGTTGATATGGCATCGCCGCCCATGATTGCGGCGATAACCGCGCATGCTGGCTGGCTGGCAGATCGCCGGCGCGGCATTGGCTGTGACCAGATATTAATTACTACTGAAGATACCACGCCGGATAATACAGCAGATGCCCGGCTGATCATTCTGAACAGCGATGGGTCTATGGCTGAGGCATGTGGCAATGGCACCCGATGCGTGGCCGCGCTGATGATGCGGCGGCTAGGTAAAGACCGGATCACATTACATAGTGACGGCGGCAAGTTAGAGGCATGGCAGAGCGCGGACGGATTAATCGCGGTCAATATGGGTCAGCCGCGTTTTGACTGGACAGATATTCCATTAGCCGAACCAGCGGATACAAGCCAGCTGAATATCGGGCTGAATATAGGGCAGAATATTGGCATGGAATTACCATTAGCCATGGCCGTAAATATTGGTAATCCGCATTGTATCTTTGCGGTTGCTGATGCTGATGCTATCCCGCTGGCTGATATTGGCGGCGGGCTGGAAACCCATGCCATGTTTCCGCATAAAGCCAATATCGAGTTTATCAGTTTAATCGGGGAAAACCGCATCCGCATGCGGGTCTGGGAACGCGGAGCCGGGATTACCAGCGCATGCGGCAGTGGGGCGACGGCATCGGCGATTGCGGCACACCGGCTGGGGCTAACGGATAAATCTGTCACGGTTGTTCTGGATGGTGGTGAGCTGATGATCAACTGGACGGATGATGGCGCTATCATGATCGGCGCGGTCAGTGATGTGTTTCATGGTCAGGTGACATTGCCGGATTTTGATAAAGATTACCCGGGCGAGGCCAGCCATGACTAATGGCGCGCGCATAGAAACTTTTGGTTGCCGTCTGAATAGCTGGGAAAGCGAAGTTATTCGCGAACATACCAGCCAGTCCGGATGCGATAATATGGTTGTCATTAATACATGTGCTGTCACGGCCGAAGCCGAAAAACAGGCGCGCCAGATGATTCGCAAAACCCGCCGTGA
Source organism: Alphaproteobacteria bacterium (assembly GCA_018701255.1). Classification (GTDB taxonomy): domain Bacteria; phylum Pseudomonadota; class Alphaproteobacteria; order Puniceispirillales; family UBA1172; genus UBA12202. The sequence goes on from JABIWM010000020.1 coordinate 1,495, forward strand.
TAACGCGGATGTCCGGATCATTGTCACCGGATGCGCCGCCCAGATTAATCCGCAAGCATGGCAAGCCATGCCAGAAGTCGATGCCGTGATTGGCAATCACGAAAAACTGGATGCCGAAAGCTGGCGCAAGATTGCTACCACCAACACACCGGAATTGCCGTCACTGGTTGGTGATATTATGACCGTAAAATCCGTTGCTCCGCATATGCTGGCCGGTTTTGATCATCATAGCCGCGCCTTTTTGCAAATTCAGCAAGGCTGTGACCACCGCTGTACTTTCTGCATTATTCCCTATGGCCGTGGGGGCAGCCGGTCTGTATCGGTGGCGGATGTGGTGGCGCAAACCCGTCATCTGGTCGCCGCTGGCGTAGCCGAGGTTGTGTTAACCGGAGTTGATATATCCTCATGGGGGAATGATCTGGCCGTATCCGATCACGCCGCACCAAAATTAGGCCAGTTAGTGGCGGCGATATTGGCGGCTGTCCCCGAATTGCCGCGCTTGCGGTTATCGTCAATTGATCCGGCTGATGTTGATGCTGATCTGCGGGCAGTGCTGGCGGATAATCCCCGCTTGATGCCGCATCTGCATTTATCGGTTCAACATGGGGATGGGCTGATATTGAAACGGATGAAACGGCGGCATAGCCCCGATGATCTTAAGGCGCTAGTGGCAGATTTGCGTCAACGGCGGCCAGATATCGTATTCGGAGCTGATCTGATTGCCGGATTTCCCACCGAAGATGCTGAGGCGCATGAAAATAGCATGCGGTTGATGGATGATCTGAATATCAGCTGGATGCATGTGTTTCCGTTTTCGCCGCGCGAAGGCACGCCTGCGGCACGGATGCCGCAAATAGACACGCAAATTATCCGCGCCCGCGCCGCCGAGTTCAGGCAATTGGGGCAGGAACTGGCGCACCGGCAGATGGATAAAATGATTGGCCAGACAGATGAGGTGGTGATGGAAACCGGCGGCATTGCCCATACGCGGCAATTCGGGCGGGTGAAAATGACAAATACTAATCTGGCGGCAGGACAGATATATCCGGTTCGGATTCTGCGCCGTCAGGGGGAATTACTAGAAGCGGAGCTAAACATATGAGCTTTTTTGGTCGTCTGAAAGCAGGGTTAGGAAAAACAGCCTCACGGCTGACGGAAACCATTACATCTGTTGTGAAAAAAAAGAAACTGGATCAAGACACGCTGGATGATCTGCTTGATGCGCTGGTCATGTCTGATCTGGGGATTGCGGCATCTGAAAAGCTGATAAAAAATCTGAAGTCACAGCGGTTTAATACCGAAGTCACCGAAGATGAGATCAAAGAAACACTGGCCGAAGGCGTTGCTGAAATCCTGTCGCCGGTGGCGGTGCCGCTAAACCCTGATCCGGCCGCCAAGCCGTATGTTGTGCTGATGGTTGGGGTCAATGGTTCAGGCAAGACCACAACCGCCGGTAAGCTGGCCGAGTTATGGCAATCCGAAGGCAAAACCGTCATCATGGCGGCGGCGGATACCTTTCGGGCGGCGGCAATTGATCAGCTAAAGCTATGGGGAACACGCACCGGAACAGAAGTGATACACGGTGAGCCGGGTGGTGATGCGGCGGCAATCGCCTATAAAGGACTTGAAACCGCGATAGATGCTTCGGCCGATATCCTGATCATTGATACCGCTGGCCGTTTGCAAGCCAAGCAGGAATTGATGGACGAGCTGGCTAAAATCAGCCGCGTGTTAGGAAAAAAAGATATTGCCGCCCCGCATGCCACTATTCTGGTGCTGGATGGCACGGTTGGCCAGAACGCCATATCACAGGTTAAAGCCTTTCATGAGGCCACGCCATTAACCGGATTGATTGTCACAAAGCTGGACGGAAGCGCACGCGGCGGCATTGTTGTCGCGCTGGCCGAACAATTCGGGTTTCCCGTTCATGCAGTAGGGGTTGGAGAATCCAAAGATGATCTGAAACCGTTTGATGCACTGGACTATGGCCGCGCCTTAGCCGGATGTGATGAACCCGGATGTGATGAACAAACTGTGACATAGGCATGTGATGGCGGCGTTGCCCGCATCTGGCTTCGGGATGTGGCTTTATTCTTGACAATCCTGTTGTTTTGCCGCATGACGAACATAACATTTTATGGAAATCCATAATATTGTTGAAAAGGCATCATGATATTTATGCCACGACCAGACCCTAGCGGGTTCCGCATGTCCCTGAAATCAGGCACAGGCGCCGTTTCTGTTTGGTAAGGTTTTGGATAAATATGACGAATGAATAACACGGTATTACGACAACGGCAGGTAACATGTTTGAGGGCTTAAGCGAAAAATTAGGATCGGTTTTTGATCGTCTACGGGGGCGCGGTGCGCTTACCGAAGCGGACGTTGATGCCGCGTTGCGCGAAGTCCGGCTCGCCTTGATTGAGGCTGATGTTGCGTTGTCTGTGATCAAGGCTTTCATGACAGTGGTCAGAGAAAAAGCCGTTGGCAGTGATGTTCTGAAATCAGTCACCCCCGGCCAGATGGTTGTCAAAATTGTTAATGACGCGCTGATTGATATGCTGGGGCCGGATGATGTGCCGCTAAATCTGAACGCGACACCGCCGGCGGTTATTCTGATGGTCGGCTTGCAAGGTAGTGGTAAAACCACCACCGCCGGTAAACTGGCCAGACAGCTATTCAAGAAAGATAAAAAATCAGTCATGCTGGCATCGCTTGATGTGACCCGTCCGGCGGCGCGTGAACAATTGCGATTGCTGGGCGAAGAAGCAGGCGTCGGTATTCTGCCCGAACAGGATAACGAAACGCCGGTTGCGATTGCCAAACGCGCCATGCAGGCCGCAAAGCTTAAATCCGCTGATGTGCTGATCCTCGATACCGCTGGCCGGACAACGGTTGATGCGGCTTTGATGGCAGAAGCACAGGACATAGCCAAGCTGACCAAACCGGTTGAGATTTTGCTGGTAGCTGACGCTATGACCGGACAGGATGCGGTCACAACGGCCACGGCATTCAATGAAGCGCTGGATGTCACCGGTATTATTCTTACCCGTGCCGATGGTGATCAACGCGGTGGGGCGGCGCTATCCATGCGGCATGTCACCGGATGCCCGATTAAATTTCTGGGCGTTGGCGAAAAACAGGACGCACTAGAAAGCTTTAGCGCTGATCGGATGGCTGGCCGGATTCTGGGCATGGGTGACGTGGTCGGTCTGGTCGAAAAAGCGGCTGAGAATATTGAGGCAGAAGAAGCCGAGCGCATGGCCAAACGAATGGCCAAAGGCCAGTTCGATATGACCGATTTTCTGTCACAATTGAAACAGCTGAAAAAAATGGGCGGCATGGGCGGCCTGTTAGGTATGCTGCCGGGAATTGGGAAAATGCAGAAAGCCATAAAAGCGGCTGGCATTGATGATAATTATTTTAACAAACAGGAAGCCATTATCCTGTCGATGAATAAAAGAGAACGCCGTCAGGTTGCCTTGCTAAACGCATCCCGGCGCAAACGCATTGCCGAAGGCTCAGGCACGTCTGTTCAGGATGTTAATAAGCTGGTCAAGCAATATCAGGATATGGCCAAGATGATGAAACGTCTGGGTAAAGGCGGCGGCGGTGATCCGGCGGCATTGGCATCCATGTTCGGGGGTGGAGCGCCTGGCGGTGATGCTGGCGCGTCAGGTTTACCACCGGGTGAGATGCCGGATTTGTCTAAACTGGGCGGCATGCCGGGTTTGGGCGGCGGTATGCCGGGACTTGGTAAAGGTGGATTTCCGGGGCTAGGCGGTATGTCGCGCTTCGGTGGGAAGAAGAAAAAACGCTGATCAACGGGATCAGTGTTAACTAACGGAATACGTCATATGTTTGAAGGAAAGGAAACAACATGGCACTGAAAATTAGACTAGCGCGTGGTGGTACTAAGAAAAGACCATTTTACCGTATTGTTATTGCCGAAGCATCATCCCCACGGGATGGCCGTTTTGTTGAAAGAATCGGGTCATATAACCCCATGCTTCCAACTGGCCATGAAAACAGACTTGTGCTTGATGGTGAGCGGGCAAAATACTGGATGTCCAAAGGCGCCAAGCCAACGCTTCGGGTGCATAAGATGATGGCTGGCATTGGCCTGCTTGACAGCCCTGAGATCAGAGAACAGCCAAAGAAATCAGCGTTTGGTAAAAAGCGTCAGGAACGTGAAGATGCTGCCGCTGAAGCCGCAGAAGCAGCCGCCGCCGCAGAAGCCGCCGCCGCCCCTGCCGAAGAAGCACCGGCTGAAGCACCGGTTGAAGCACCTGCCGAAGAAGCACAGGCTGAAGCACCTGCTGAAGAAGCACCTGCTGAAGAAGCACCGGTTGAAGCACCAGCTGAAGAAGCCTCTGCTGAAGACACACCGGCTGAAGACACACCGGCAGAAGAAAAAGCGGAATAACATATGTCAAAGCCGGGACGTGACCATAATCATGAAGATAATCATGATGCCGATACCATGTCCCGGCGTATTCTACTGGCGGTTATCACAGGTGCGCATGGCATCAGGGGCGCGGTAAAGATCAAGCCATTTACCGAAAGGCCGGAAAATATATCGGCCTATGGCGCGTTATCCGATAAAACGGGCAAGGCCTATGAAATCCGGATCGAGCGACAGGCTAAAGACCTGCTGATTTGCCGGATTAAAGGGATAAATGATCGCAACGCCGCAGAAGCCGCGGCAAAAACCCAGCTTTATATTGACCGGTCGCGTTTGCCGGAACAGCCAGATGCGATGTATCAGACAGATATGATCGGGGCAGATATCAAAGACGCAGACGGTAATCTGATTGGAACCGCCACCGGTTTTTTTGATTTTGGTGCTGGCGAAATGATAGAAGCCGCGTTATCTGGCGGTCGGCGTGTTATGCTTCCTTTCGCAGATAATCATAAAATTATGCTGGATACAGATAACCGGTTTATCCAGATGCATATTGATCCTGTCTGGCTAGAACAGCCCAAAAAATCAGACCCCGAAAAATCAGGTCACGATACCGGTCACGATACTTCATCAGGGCAAGACTAACTGGCAAAGGCGCATGTCATGACGGAACAGAACCAATCTACATCTGCCCAATCCATATCTGCCCAATCCACACGAAAAACCCCGTGGCAAGCGGCGGTTCTCACGTTGTTTCCGGATATGTTTCCGGGGGTGCTGGGGCAATCGCTAGCGGGCAAGGCCTTGCAGTCAGGTATCTGGTCACTTGATGTGACTGATATTCGCGGGCATGGGGTTGGTGTTCATCATAAAGTGGATGATCCGCCATTTGGTGGCGGCCCCGGCATGGTCATGCGGCCGGATGTGATGGCGGCGGCCATTGATTCTGCGGCGCAAGCCATGCCAGCTGATGCGCGCCGCATTTATCTAAGCCCGCGTGGAAAGCAACTGGATCAGGCGCTTGTGCGTGAATTATCGGCGGCATCAGGCGTGATGCTGGTTTGTGGACGATACGAAGGGCTGGATCAGCGCATTATTGATCAATCCGGTCTGATGGAAATCAGTATCGGTGATTATGTCTTGTCAGGCGGTGAGATGGCGGCGCAAGTTTTGATAGATGCTGTGGTCAGATTATTGCCCGGCGTGATGGGAAATCCGGATGCCCATCATCAGGACAGTTTCGAAGACGGATTGCTTGAACATCCATTATATACCCACCCCCGCGAATGGTCAGGCGTGACAGTTCCAGATATCTTGCTAAGTGGGGATCATGGACGCATTGCCACATGGCGGCATGAACAGGCCAAACAGATCACCCGCGACAGGCGCGATGATTTATGGCAAAAATGGTTGTTGTCACAGCCATCTTCTGATGGTGACGGTAAAAACAGTAATAAAAAACCGTTAAAATAGCGTGACATATGCGGCTAGTGGTGCTATATGACCACAATCCTAACGGATAGTTTACAACAGTTAAATTGCTGGCGCCATTGGTAGCCGCCCATAACGTGGAGAATGTGTCATGAATATCCTTGACCAGATTGGCCAAATCGAAATGAACAAAACCCTTGCTCAGCGCGAGATTCCCGTGTTTGGTGCTGGCGATACGGCTCGTGTTGATGTTAAGGTCGTAGAAGGCACACGCGAACGTATTCAGGCTTTTGAAGGGGTTTGTATTGCCCGTAAATCTGATGGCATCAATTCATCATTTACTGTTCGTAAGATTTCTTATGGTGAAGGCGTTGAACGTATCTTCCCGTTATATTCCCCGCGTGTGTCCGGTATTACGGTTATTCGCCGTGGTAAAGTCCGGCGTGCAAAACTGTATTATCTGCGTGGACGCACAGGTAAGGCGGCGCGTATTGTGGAAAGCACACGCGATCGCACTAAGCCTACCGCTAAAGGGGCTAAAACTTCCGCTACTGCCTAATCTCTGGCGGTTTCTGCTGACCCTCTTTCCATACAACAGGCATTACCATGTTGACGGGTCATTTGACCGCCGGACATAATGCCTGAAGTATTTCTGGAGAGAATCATGTCAGAACCAAAAACACTCTTTGATAAAATCTGGGACACCCATCTGGTCCAGCGTGACGATGACGGCTCCTGCCTCATTTATATTGATCGCCATCTAGTGCATGAAGTCACAAGCCCGCAAGCCTTTGAAGGTTTGCGTCAGGCTAATCGTGACGTTGCTAATCCTGAACGGACACTTGCCGTGGCTGATCACAATATTCCAACCAGTGACCGGTCAAAGGGCATCGCGGATGAAGAATCCCGTATCCAGATCGAAGCACTGGAAAAAAATGCCAAGGATTTTGGCGTGCCATATTTTGCCATGGATGATATCCGGCAGGGCATTGTGCATGTGATTGGCCCTGAACAGGGTTTCACCCAACCCGGCATGACGATTGTTTGCGGGGATTCGCATACCGCTACCCACGGCGCATTCGGGGCGCTGGCATTCGGCATTGGCACATCGGAAGTCGAACATGTTCTGGCAACCCAGACATTGATCCAGCAACCGGCAAAAAATATGCGTATCACGGTTGATGGCTCGCTCGGTCCGGGGGTAACTGCCAAAGACGTGATCCTTGCCATTATTGGCCAGATCGGAACCGCTGGTGGAACCGGCCATGTGATAGAATACGCGGGTGAGGCTATTCGCGCGCTCAGCATGGAAGGCCGGATGACCATATGTAATATGTCTATCGAAGCAGGCGCTCGTGCAGGCATGATTGCGCCAGATGAAACTACTTTTGCCTATCTCAAGGGTAAGCCAATGGCACCATCCGGCGACATGTGGGATAAAGCCGTGGCATGGTGGTCACAGCTAACATCAGACGAAGGCGCCCGTTATGATCGCGAAGTCGTGATCAAGGCTGAGGATATTATCCCGACCGTAACATGGGGAACCAGCCCCGAAGATACCGCGCCGATTAACGGATATGTTCCTGATCCGGCTAAAGAAAAAGACCCGGCACGGCAGGCAAAAATTGAACGCTCTCTGTCTTATATGGGACTGACCGGCGGCATGAAAATCGAAGATATCAGCATTGATACGGTGTTTATCGGATCATGCACAAACAGCCGGATAGAAGATTTACGCGCCGCCGCTAATGTTGCGAAAGGCCGCAAAGTTGCCGCCAATGTACGGGCAATGATTGTGCCGGGATCAGGGCTGGTGAAACAGCAAGCCGAAGAAGAAGGCCTGGCCGATATCTTTATTGCTGCTGGATTTGATTGGCGTGAAGCCGGATGTTCCATGTGTCTGGCGATGAATGCTGACCGCTTGAGCGAAGGCGAGCGTTGTGCATCAACGTCTAACCGGAATTTCGAAGGCCGGCAGGGACGTGGCGGCAGAACCCATCTGGTAAGCCCTGAAATGGCCGTAGCCGCGGCAGTATCAGGTCGGCTTACTGATGTCAGATCACTTTAGGAAGGGGTAAGCTTATGCAGAAATTCGAAACTCATAAGGGCATTGCCGCGCCGATGGATATCATGAATATCGATACCGATATGATTATCCCGAAGCAATTTCTTAAAACCATTAAGCGCACCGGGCTTGGCGTTAATCTGTTTGACGAAATGCGCTATAATAAAGATGGCTCAGAAAATCCGGACTTTATTCTAAATCAGCCAAGCTACCGGTCAGCCAGTATTCTGGTAACTGGTGATAATTTCGGATGCGGGTCTAGTCGTGAACATGCGCCATGGGCTTTACAGGATTTTGGCGTCAAGACGGTAATTTCAACCAGCTTTGCCGATATTTTCTATAATAACTGTTTCAAGAACGGGATTCTGCCGATTGTTGTCTCTGCCGCAGAACGCGAAGCATTAATGGCTGATGCCAAAGACACAGAAAACCCCGAACTTGATATTGATTTACCGAATCAGCTGATCCGCCGCCCGAATGGGGCTGATATTTCTTTTGATATTGATCCGTTCCGCAAACAATGTCTGTTGGACGGACTTGATGATATTGGTCTGACCATGGGGAAAGCCGAGCAGATCAGCACATACGAAGATCAGCGCAAAAACACCCATCCGTGGCTGTAATCTCCGATCATTCAGATCATTATATAGGCAAAATCAGGCCATAACTTTTGAGCAAGTAAGGATAGTAAGATGAGCAACCGCAAAATTATGATTATGCCGGGTGACGGCATTGGCCCCGAAGTCATGGCCGCAACTATGAAAGTTGCCGACTGGCTGGCAAAGCACCGGTCATTTTCATTTGATACCATGCATGGTTTATGTGGCGGTGTGGCATATGAAAAATATGGCGTGCCAATCACGGATGAAACCATGGCAGATGTGATGTCATGTGACGCGATTCTTTTCGGGGCGGCGGGTGATCACCGCTATGATAATCTGCCTTTTGAGCTCAAGCCTGAACGTGGGCTTCTGCGGATGCGGAAAGAGCTAGACCTCTATGCCAATCTGCGGCCAGCGATTGTATTTCCGCCACTGGTATCATCATCAACGCTGAAAGAAGACGTGATTTCAGGGCTGGATATCATGATCGTGCGTGAGCTGACTGGCGGCACCTATTTTGCTGAACCGCGCGGCCGCGAAGAAAGAGACGGCGTGGTATATGCTTATGATACCAATCTGTATTCTGTTCCGGAAATTGAGCGCATTGGCCGTGTGGCATTTGACCTGGCGCGTAAACGTGGCCAGAAAATCACCAGTGTAGAAAAAGCTAATGTGATGCATTCCGGTGTGCTCTGGCGGGAAGTCATGACCGCGCTTCATGCCGCTGAAGGCGATGGGCTGAACTATGAAAATATGTATGCTGATAACTGCGCCATGCAGCTTGTCCGCCAGCCAAAGCAATTTGATGTGATTGTCACCGATAATCTGTTTGGTGATTTGCTGTCGGATTGCGCCGCTATGCTGACCGGATCATTGGGCATGCTTCCATCAGCATCGCTTGGTGATATTGATCCGGCCACCGGTGTTCGCCGTTCGTTTTATGAACCGGTTCATGGTTCTGCTCCTGATATTGCAGGCAAGGGCATTGCCAATCCGTTAGCACAATTATTGAGCTTTGCCATGATGCTTCGCTATTCTTTTGACATGGGTGAAGATGCTGATCTGGTCGAAAAGGCTGTTGAAAAAGCATTGGAAAGCGGTAAGCGGACAGGTGATATCATGTCACCGGGTGCGACCGCGACAGGCACCGATGGCATGGTGGCTGAGGTTATTAACGCGCTTGATCATCTGGCAAGATAGGAAACAAAATGAGCTATAATGTTGCTATTGTTGGTGCTACCGGTGCGGTCGGCCGAGAGATGATAAAAACTCTGGCCGAGCGTGAGTTTCCTGTTGATAAGGTATTTGCACTAGCGTCAAAAAACTCTGTTGGTAAAGAGATCAGCTATGGTGAAGACGAAATTTTAACTGTGCAGTCTGTCGATAAGTTCGATTTTGCCAATGCTGACATTGCGCTGTTTTCTGCCGGATCAGAGCTGGCCAAACAACTAGGCCCCAAGGCGGGTGCCGCCGGGTGTGTTGTCATTGATAATTCATCCGC
>JABIWM010000148.1 GCA_018701255.1 Alphaproteobacteria bacterium
ACTTCCCACAGACAGCTGTAAGCAGTCTGGGTGATACATGTAACTCAAGCACTGCTAGTGCCTGTCAGTGAATCCTACAGAGCCATTGAGGGTATGTTTATGTGACATGTAAGGGTGGGCTTATCAGCAAGTGAAAAGGTACTCAGTGATTACCATTTTCGTGGTAAATACCACGATTATGTGACTTACATTTGGGTAGACCACTGGGTAGACCAAATTCGTGTCCTTGACGAATGCCAATACACGTGAGATTCTAGGCACAGCTTCAAATACAGTGTGGGTATGGTGCTTACACAGAGAATACTACCTCTCCGCCAGCACCATATTTCATCTGAAAAGCCTTATAAAGCCTTGTGTTTAGCCTGTTTTTAATATCAAGCCGGTATCACATGATATGCTATATATATCTGACGCTTACTCAGAAAAGCTTTTGAGATAGGCAATCACATCGTCGCGATCTTTTTGTTTTTTCAGACCGCCAAATCCCATTTTAGTGCCTTTCAAATATTTCTTCGGCTTTTCCAGAAAGCCATCCAGCGTTTCTTCGTCCCAGACAATGCCGCTTTCTTTTATTGCCTTGGAATATTTTTTGAAGCTTTCAATAGAACCGGCTGGCCGTCCCATGATATTCACCAGATGTGGGCCAGTTTTATTTTTTTCTTGATCCACAACGTGACAGGCTTTGCATTTTTTGAATACTTTTTCGCCAGCCTCAACATCGCCAGCCATAACAGGTGCAGTGGCAGTTATGGCCAGAATAGCCGTCAGCAGAAATATTTTACGCATGGGTTTCTCCTAAAATTCTATAATCACGAACATACCAGATACCAGAAAATTTTCATCCAACTAAATCAGACCATGCGACAATTGTTCCACCCTGCCAATCATGGTGACCTTGCCAATCATGGTGACGTTCAGCCCAGATGACCAACCTTGACATAAATCATGGCACCATCGTCTTTGGTATAGGGGCAATGCTCGCTCATATGCGGGCTTCGCAACCAGCTGCCGGCCGGATAGCTATCATGTTCGTCATAAAACGTGCCGTTGAGCACCAGTATTTCTTCGCCGCCCCAATGCTTATGCGGGTTGAAACGGGTATTCGGCGCCCATGATACCAGCGCGACATTTTCTGCTTCATATTGATGAAGCGGCATAACGGTTAATCCGTCAACTAAACCGGGGTGCCACGGGGCGGCATGGGTGTCTAGGGTAAACTGGCTGTGATCCTGCGGGCTAAACTGATGCAGTTTTACAAAAATGGTGGCGCCCTCATCACCAATAATGGGCTGATGTTTTGTGCCAATCGGATTGCGGATATATGTACCAGCCGGATAGGTACCATGTTCGTCACCAAACACACCATCCAGAACAAAAATTTCTTCGCCGCCAACATGTTCATGCTCAGAAAAGCGGCTATTAGGCGCGTAACGCACCAGCGATGTTGCTCTTGCCACTTCATCGCCAATACGATCTAGTTTCATGCGCTCAACACCGGGCATGGGGGATGCTTCCCACATATAATCATCCGGTTTTATGACAACGCGTTGCGAGAAATCAGCGTTTAGTTCAATTGATATGTCTATGGACATCTGTGTTACCTAATATTGGCGCTTCGGAGTATTTGAGATTTTATCAGCAAAACGCTTAATCTGACAAGGCAAGCTCCACAATTAGTTAATATGATATATTCGCTGTATATTTAATAAAATTAATGTTAATAACAATAAATATTAAATATAAAAATGATTTGGGGGTTATACGTATACGAAAATATTCATAAGAACTTTTCCATCCGATGAAGAATGTGAACTATTTGAATCCCTCTTAAAAACCCGCTGGCCAACACTGCTAGAAGGTGTAGATGACGTTTCTTTTAAAGCGTTTAAAAATATGTCGCAGAGAAATATTCTAACGGTAGTCTGGTTTTTTCCCGATAAAAAAACGCAAGATAGAGTTGAAAAGCTAATTGAAGAACATATTACAAAATTTACCAGAACCCTGTCACCGAAAACCATGACATTTTCTGGCCAGAACATATTCACGCTAACCACATGAACATAAACATTTTTGGTAATCCTGAATACAGATAGCGGTGAATCTGTAACGCGTCCTTAATAGTGATGGCTTTATGATTTTAATGTTCCGTCAATGACATAACGCAGAATATCCGCCACCTGATCCGGGGTTTCGACAACGGCTAGCGCGGCGGCATCAACCTCTTTCAAGGCGTGCTGATGGTCTGCGCCATGCATAACAATAATGGATTTACCAAGCGCGGCGGCATAGCCAGCATCAAATGCCGCGTTCCATTGTTTGTACTTGTCACCGAAACGAACAACAACGATATCGGCTTCGGCAATCGCCTTTCGGGTTCGGATAGCATTAATTTTTGCGCCTTTATGATCATGCCAGAACTTATCTGTTTCTGATCCCAGAATAGCAACCCCACAATCATCACTAGCCGCATGATCCGTAACCGGTGACGTGAAATGAACATCCATGTCTTTTGTTCCGGCGATAATCTGATCACGCCAATCTGTGTGTATTTCACCGGATAAATATAATGTGATGGTCATCTGCAATCCTTTTCATATGTTATTGATATAAATATTACTTTTGGATGAATTATCTGAATGAGATAGTTAAAATATCCGGCCTGCGACTTAAACACAACTGTCATATCATACGCCAATGGCCAGCGCACCGGAAATGATACATTGCCTTTATGAAGGCTTGGCCATAGGATTTCAACTTAACGGTGGGCGGGGAATAATGATTGATCACATGTTTGCTTTTAGCTGGACGGCGCCGCCGTTTCTTGATGGCTCTGTCATAACATTCTGGTCGATTTGCGCGCTTGCCGTGTTATTGATGGCTATCGCCAAATCCGGATTTGGCGGGGCAATTGCGTCTTTATCCGCGCCAATAATGCTGACCATTCTGCCGGCTCGTGAAACGCTGGCTATTCTTCTGCCACTATACATGCTGACAGATATATGGGCGATATTGATCTGGCGGGGCTATTGTTACTGGCGCATTCTGTTCTGGATGGTTCTATTTGCGGTGATAGGGCAAGTGCTGGGCTTTTTGCTGATCAGTATGATTAATGATGCGATGCTGAAAGCCATGATCGGGGCTATCGCTATTCTTATCGGATGCCGCTATTTCATCAGATTAAATGCGCCATCAGCGGCAAGCTTATCGCGTAAATTGCGAAAACATATTCCGGCGCGGGCATCATTCTGGTGTAGCTTGTCCGGATTTTCGTCATTTATTTCTTTAACCGGCGGCATACCAGTGCAGATATTTCTGCTTCCCCTACGCATGCACCGCTATCTGGTTGTTGGAACAAGCGCGTGGTTTTTCTTCAGCATAAATATAGCAAAAGTGCCGTTTTTTCTGCAATTGGGGATGTTTACTCCCTCAACGCTATTTATCACCATATCGTTGATACCGGTTATTCCCATTGGTGTAATCATCGGCAAATGGCTCGCCCGTAATATATCTGATCGGTTGTTTTATCATCTGGTGCATGCTGGCCTTGCTTTTTTAGGCCTGCGGCTGGTCTGGGGGATTGCCGCCACCACATTTTTATAAATTTGGGATATAAAGCTGGGAAATAAAAAGGCGCGGATCAACCCGCGCCTTTCTAAACATACACCGGCTTTTAGCAGCTCATATCAGGTTGCTTTGAATTCAGCGCACCCTGGGATTGACTTAAGCGCAACGCCAGCTTTGCCGCCCGTTTTCTCTGGTCTTCATTCGGCTCTTTACCGGCGCTTTGCATAGACTGCATGGAACTTCCGAATTCCATCAGCTTTGGCATAATCGCACCAACTTCAGAAAAACAGATATTGCTTTTCTTTGACATGCTTTCGAAATCTGATACCAGACTTTCAAAATTATCCAGTAATTTGTTGATTTCCGGATCACCAGACTGACCACAACCCGCCAGACTCAAGCTGGCAAGCAGAACAAACATAGTTGCAAAAACTCTCATATTAAACTCCTGTAAATTTAGTTAATATGAGAAACTTAGTCTAAAATTGATACAAAGAAAGTATTTGCTTAATTATATTTTAGTGACACTTTCAGGCTTCATATCATTCTGGCAACCGGCGATACATTTCATCACAATCAGGTGGTTTAATCTAGCCGGCCTTCGGAATGAGCTTTCCATACTTCTAACAATAATTCTTCGCATTCCTCATTAGACAGGAATTGCGGTTTGTTTTCGAATGCGTCAAATACTCTGGCAACAAACTCATCACCATTCTTGCAGCCTTCGATATGCCGTTCTGCTTTGTGCAGAAAAATATGCAGATCGGTAACCCGCTTGCGTGTTTCCTGATTAAATTGCATCTGTTTTTCCTTTCCTTCGCTATCTGGTGATCTTTTAAATAATATGCCAGCAGAAAACTAAAATGACCACTTTAATGTGTTGGTGCGGTAAACTTATCTATAGTGCGAAAAATCAAAATCAAAAATATCATGCAAAAAATCAACCCGGCAATGTCACCAACAATAAACCGGATAATAACCTGATGCACTTGCCCAGAGGCAATAAGCTCACCTTTTAAAAAGGCGCCCGTAAAAGAATTAAATAAAGACGCAATCATGCCAGCGATAATAACACCTTTCCAGTTCGGCAATGTGAATGAATTAGGATAGACATTATATCCAAGCAGTCGCAATGTTTCGAAACCAACAACAGGGGATATTGCGCTGAAAACAGGAATAAGCACACTAACCGGAAAAGAAAACTCAAGCCCCCAGATAGAGTGCGCTATAATCTCAGCAGGAATAAGTGCAAATAAAACCTTCGGCCCAAGCAACCATGCCGATAATACCCGCACAGCATGTGGCAGAAACAGAATACTGGCAATACCACTTAAATTACCAAAAACACTGGCCTCTAGCGGGAAAATGACATTGATACTGAACCAGAACAGCGCCAGATATAACGTAATAACAAATCCAGACCAATGCTGTGAAATCAAACGAAAAAGATGCACCTGAACAATCCCAGATAACTCAAATTAACTTTAGATAATCCTAAATAACCCAGAGCAAAAAACAAACATTTATATCAAAAAATTACAAATAGCCGATCAACAGATGTTATCGGCTACTTAGTGTCAGATTTAGTGTTTAGGCGGAGATTAGGAAAACCGGTCGGTTTGCGGCACATAAAGCCCTGACCGTTCTGTTCCTACTTTATCAATGTAACCGGACTTGATCAGCGTTTGAAATGCTCTGTATAAAGACGGCTGTGGCATCGATTTTACCAGAGGATGCTCTCTGATCTGATCCAGATGGATCGGCTTTTTCTCTTTACTTGATAAAATAATAAGCGCTGAGATCACCTTTTTTTCAATCTCAGTCATGGATGCGATAGACATATCGCTTTCCATTTGCAAGATCAGATTCCTCAATTCAGCGTAATATTTAATATCACTCATGATTAAACTTCATACCTCTAGATAAATGATAACATATATCTATATATATTAAATTTATTGATTTGGATATCAATGATCATATTGAAAAAACTGTATCGATAAGTATATATAATAAGAATACGACGTTAACGTGATATCCTGTTTTAGTAGAACAATGTCATAACTATCTCAAAAAGTTTGCCATACCAAATGTCAGCATCATCATCTAAAGAAACACTGAAAATAAACTGGTTCTGCTGGCATACATGGCGGCGGTCATCATATAATACCATGTGGTGTTTAATCGGCTGTTCCATTGGTGATTTAGGCACGATTGCTTTTTTTCAATACACTGGTATCCCGTGGCCGACCCTAGCCATCATGACACTGGCTATTATTAATGGCTTGCTTACCTCAATCTGTCTTGAAACCATTATTCTGTCGCGGCAAATGGCTATGCGGCTAGCTTTTAAAACCGCGATTGGCATGTCCCTGATTTCCATGATTGCCATGGAAATTGCCATGAATAGTGTTGATGTCGCAATGACTGGCGGGGCAAAGCTAACCTGGTGGGTGCTTCCGTTTATGCTAACCGCCGGATTTATTGCCCCCCTGCCCTATAATTACTGGCGACTAAAAGCGCTTGGCAAAGCCTGTCATTAATGTGTGGTTATGATAATGCCGGTTTCATGCAAATCGCGTCATAGGCGTGCCGGTTGGTGATTTTGCCATCATGGGCAAAAATATCCAGCATCGCCGCATATCCCGCATCGGTAATATCCATATGTTCTGGCCAGCATCCCATGGTTTGATAAGCACGAATACATTCCGCCAGCACCGTTTCATCAATATTGGGGAAAAGCGGCTTTTCGGCCTTGGCAATGTCTTCAGCAGAAGCCGTGTTCATATAGGTTCTTGTTTTCTGATAGGCACGGCAAAAGGCTTTGCCAGCATCACTATTGAGCCAGTCTGGCATTGCGGCAAGGCTGGAAAATGCGCATGAGCCAACAACAGGCCCCAGTGCTGCTACCACATAACCCGCGCCATCGGCCTCAATCTGTTGCGGGGCGGGGCCTTGCTGATGAATATATTGCCCCGTGCCAGCCCGAAACGCCGCGTCCATTTCTTTGGCATTACCCGCATCAATGATATTGATCTTGGACACATCAATGCCGGCGTTATGACAGGCATATTTGAACATGGTCATAGGTTGGCCGCCATGATGCACCAATACTTCTACGCCTTCTAGTTTTGACCAGCTGAAATCCGGATCAGCTGTTCGGCTGGTAATAAAGAACCCATCCATATCATTAATCAGCGCAAAATGCCGCGCGGTAGAATCCCGCCCTTTTTCCAGTGAATGAAATCCCTGACTAATGGTTGACTGCACCACCTGTGCGGTGCCGTTTTCTAATGCGGCTAATGCCGATACCCCCGGCTTTGCCACGCTCCAGTCATAGTCAAATCCTTCTTCGGCTAGGAACCCGCCAGTCATTGTCGAAATGAGCGGTGAATAAAATGCAGAGAAAAGCGTAAATTGAATATGAATACTGGGCATGGTTTATCCTTTCGGGGAATGACATGTTCTGGTCATATTGGCGGCGTGTAAATGCTGGTTATTAAATCAACCCTATCACCGGTTGTTATGCTGTCAAGATGAGCCTTGAAAACATCCTGTTAAACTCGCTTTTATACTTACCAGACCAATATAATAGCCGTTCAAGACGCAAATATAGCCATATCGACATATTTCTTTAAAAAATAATCTGATTTTAAAAGCAAATTTATCTCGCTTTTTGATCAACAAAGTGTCATAAGCATAGCACTCTGCAAAAAGTGCAGAGGGTCAACGATTTGCTTCTCCACGGAAAAGAGGTTGATTGACGATTTAACAACCCTTTTTTTAAGGAGAGAAAGATGCCTAATGGCACCGTAAAATGGTTCAATGAAACCAAAGGTTACGGGTTCATCGAACCCGAAGATAAGTCGCAAGACGTTTTTGTTCACATCTCAGCTGTCAAAGACGCTGGCATGCAAACACTGAACGAAAACCAGAGCGTAAGCTATGAACTCGAACAGGGTAAGAATGGCAAAAGCTCAGCGGTAAGTCTGAAAAACGCTTAATCATTTGTCTTTTGACAGATGATATCATAAAGGCCGGCCATTCGTGGCTGGCCTTTTTTAATGATCAATTCTTCATCACGATATGCTCATTTTATCCATAGCTATCGCATCCGGATTTTAATCGCCAGCGGAATACCGCGCACCTGTTCACGAACAAAGATAAACAATCCACTAGCCACAATAATCAGCATACCCAGCACAGAATATATGTCCGGCACCTCACCAAAAAACAGTAAACCAATGCTGATTGATATGACCAGCATGGTATATTCAAATGGCGCAATCACTGGCGGCTGGCTGATCCGGTAGGCTGAAATCAAGCATAAAGTGCCTATTGTTGCCACCATAGAAATCATAATTACCGCCAATAAAACGATCAGATCATCAAACACCCATGGCCGGAAAACATATTCCAGCCCCTGCACGCCATCAAACGACCACCCCATGACCGAAGCCATGATTAGGGTTAGGGTTCCGCAAATAATGCTGGCGATATACATATGGATTGTTTGCTGGAAAACGGTATCTTTTTCCCGCGTGTATTTAGCTAAAATCATGGAAATAGAATAGCTAAGCGCGGTCAGAAGCGGCAGGATATATGCCCATTGGAAATTACCGGTGCTAGGTTTTACAATCAGAAATGTTCCGATAAATCCGGTCAAAATAGCGGCGATCCGGTACCATCCCACATCATTGCCCAGAAATATTTTGGATAATATAGTAATGAAAAACGGGCTGACAAAAAATAACGCCGTCGCTTCAGCAATCGGCATTAATGATAGCGCGATATAAAAACTCATAAATCCGAAAAAGAACAAAGTCGCTCTGATAGAAGTCAAAAGCGGATAGGCTGTTGTGAATTTAATCGGGCGACCGCTGATATACAGGAACGCCGAAATGAACGCTGTTCCAATGACCCCCCGCATAACAAGTATCTGCAATAATGACCCGTCTTCGGCAAGTATTTTAATCGTCACGTCCTGTATGCTAAACAGTGACATTCCCAAAATAATAAGCGATATACCCAGTTTGTCATTCATCAGCACCATCCTTATTATATCACCTGAAGCGTGTTATATTTTATCAATATAATCAAGATGTTAATAAATTACAGTAATGTCGTTAAATGGCTAGTATCGACCGGATTTCATTTTAATACCGACTCTTTTTTCCAAAATACGCCACAGCGGCTTTACGCTCTGTCAATCCAGTCAGAAATGACCTATATCAGAATATGGTATCCGTCCATAAGATAAGCGCGACTAAGAGTTGCATTTTTTCATTAAATGAGAAGAATACATGTATGACTAATATCGAACCACATACCAAGACATCACATACGGTTAACGCTGTCATCTTTGATAAACTGGCAGAACATAACGATCCATATCTGATCACTCCG
>JABIWM010000149.1 GCA_018701255.1 Alphaproteobacteria bacterium
AGTATGACCCGTTCCTGCACACCCAGAATTTCATTCAGTGCCATTAATCCGGCCAATCCACCGGATATTGCCATGACGATCATGATAATACGGGCTGGATCATGGCCGGCATAAATCACCGCTTTTTCACTATGGCCTGTCGCCCGGATGATATAACCAAGCCGCGTTCGCCAGATCAGCACCCATACCGCCACCGCCGCGATCAAAGCAATCACAAATGATAAATTCAGCGGTGAGCGTGCCATCGGCCAGCCCAGAGCATTGCCGATATGATGAATTTGCATCAAGCTGACCCCGTCTGCAAAATGCCGCGTTTCAGGTGACATCTGCCCCGGTGCCATAAGCATGCCAGCCAGTAACCAGACCATGATGGATGACGCAATAAAATTGAACATAATGGTGGTGATGACAATATGACTGCCGCGTCTAGCCTGAAGCCAGCCGGGGATCACCCCCCAGATAGCACCGAATATGGCCGCCACCGGAATGGCTAGCAAGATCACCAGTAATGGCGGCAGAATAGGGTCAAGGCTAAGCACAATGAAACCGATCCCCAGACCGCCAATCATAGCCTGACCTTCGCCGCCGATATTGAATAGCATCGCATGAAAGGCCACAGCCACGGCAAGACCGGTAAAAATAAAATTCGTGGTGTAATAAAGCGTATATCCTAACGCGCCTTTATAGACAAAAGCGCCTTTGATCATCACGGCTAGCGCGGTAAACGGATTTTCGCCAATCAGGGCAATAATAATACCAGCTACCACAAATGCTGCGGCAATATTGATAAGCGGCATGATGCTGATATCTACCCATGCTGGTAAAGGTTTGCGCATTACTGAACTCCCGCCATGAGCAGGCCAATATCTTTGACATTGGCGGTTGCCTGTTCAACCAGTCCCATGATACGACCATTATTCATCACCATGATGCGGTCAGACAGGCTCATAATTTCATCCAGTTCAACAGAAACCAGAATGATTGCACATCCCTTATCGCGCATATCAATTAATTGCTGATGGATAAACTCAATCGCGCCGATATCAACGCCGCGTGTGGGTTGCCCAATCAGAAGTACAGATGGCGCGGCAGACATTTCTCTGGCTAGTACCAGCTTTTGCTGATTGCCTCCGGAAAACAGGCTTGATTTCAAATTCGGATCAGCAGGCCGTACATCAAATCGTTGCATCAGTTTAGCGCATCTAGCACGAAGTGACTGCGGTGATAGAAAGGCATGACCATAACCACCAGACACCTCTTTTTCATATCCAAGAGCAGCATTTTCGGCGGCGGTGAATGGTAACACTATCCCCGATGCGTGGCGGTCTTCGGGGACATGCGCCACGCCAAGCGATTTGATTTTCTGTGGATCAGCAGGATTGCCAGCATCAATATGATGATCATGATAGGATATATGCCCAGCGGTGGGGGCAATAATACCAGCCAGTATATTCAATAATTCGGATTGGCCATTTCCGGCAACACCGGCGATGCCCAGTATTTCACCAGCATGAACCGTGAAGGTGATATCAGATAACAGATTCTGTGTTTTGGAACGGGTCAGCTGAACATCCTTAACGCTAACAATAGCAGCGCCTTTATTGGCTTTATGCCACTGCTTTTTCACTTGAACAGGACGACCAACCATAAGCTCGGCCAGCTGATCAGGTGTTGTGTCAGTGGTTTGCAGATGCGCTATCATGCGGCCACCACGCATAACCGAAACATGATCAGTGGCGGCCATAATCTCGCGTAATTTATGGGTGATTAGCAATATCGTCACGCCCTGTTTTTTGAGCGCCCGAAGAATATCAAATAATTGATTGGTTTCCTGTGGAGTCAGCACGCCGGTAGGTTCATCCAGTATTAAAATACGGGCATCCCGATAAAGCGCTTTCAGGATTTCCACCCGTTGCTGCAAGCTAACGGGCAAATCCCCAACCTGCGCGTCCAGATCAACATCCAGCCCATATTGTTGCGACATACTGCTCAGCATATGCCGAGCCTGATCCATGCTTTTTGACAGCTGTTTATAGCCTTCATGACCAAGGATAATATTTTCAAGAACCGTAAAATTCGGTACTAGCATGAAATGCTGATGCACCATGCCAATACCAGCGGCGATAGAATCCGCCGGAGTATTATGGGTATATGAAATGCCTGCGATTTCAGTCGTGCCACTATCGGCAGTATAAAACCCGTAAAGGATAGACACTAGCGTGGATTTGCCCGCGCCGTTTTCGCCAACAATGCCGTGAATATCACCAGATAGCACATTAAGATCAATATGATCATTGGCAGTAACCGCACCGAACCGTTTGCAGATGCCAGACATAGAAACGGCGAAAGGCAAGTCTGCCCTGCTTTTCGCCAATGGTGATGATACTGTCATAACAGAATGCTAATCAGTATTAATATGGGCAGGCGGAATCACTCTCATAGTTATGAACAGTTATCTTGCCGGATATAATATCGGCACGCGCCTGTTCTACCGCTGCTTTCATTTCTGATGTAATCAGGCTAGCATTATTTTCATCCAATGCCCAGTCAACACCGCCTTCGGCCACACCAAGCATCTGAACGCCAGCGGTAAAGTTACCGTTTTTTGAATCCATAAAGGTTTCATATGCGGCAACATCAACACGCTTTAGCATGGATGTCAGAATGGAACCGGGGGCTATGCCGTTCTGATTGGAATCAACGCCAATGGCCAGCTTGCCTGAATCAACGGCGGCTTGAATCACGCCGATCCCTGTTCCGCCTGCGGCCTGATAAATAACATCAGCGCCACGGTCAATCTGGCTTATGGTTAGCTCAGCGCCCTTGGCCGGATCATTCCACGCAGAAGGCGTTGTGCCGGTCATGTTCTGAAAAACATCTGCTGATGCATTAACGGATTTGACTCCGCCAACATAACCACATGCAAATTTACGGATAAGCGAGATATCCATGCCACCAACAAAGCCGACTTTTCCAGTCTGGCTAGCATGTGCGGCGGCAACCCCAACCAGATAGCTTCCTTCATGTTCCTTAAAGGCATATTGGCGCAAATTCGGTGCATCCAGCCAGAACACATCAATGATAGAAAACTGAACCTCCGGATTTTCTGCGGCAACAGTGGCAATAGCGTCAGCCTGTGCAAAGCCGACACCCAGAACAATCGTTGCGCCACGATCTACCATACGGCGCATCGCTTGTTCGCGTTGCGTTTCATTGGTGACTTCGAATTCCATGACTTCGATGCCGGTTTCTTCGGTGAATTTTTTAACACCGTTCCAGACACCTTCGTTAAAGGATTTATCAAACTTACCGCCCATGTCATAAATGACAGCAGGTTTTATATCGGCTGCTTGTGCGGTGATGCTGCCGATTAAAAACAGCCCACTCAAAGCGGTTATGATCGATTTATAAAGTGAAAATTTCATATTCTCCTCCAGCTTGTTGTCGCGTTGTTTATTGATAATTATTTATTTAAGGCCGATTTCCCGAAGTCGTTGTTGTAAAAACATATCGGCAGTAAAATCCGGTTTCAAATCGACATCCGGACGCGGGTGTAAAAACATTGGCATAGAAAATCTGGGCTCATTGGCTTCTTGATCCGGATTGGTCACGCGGTGTGTTGTTGATGGATAATATCCATCAGTTGCTAATGCCAGCATGTCACCATTATTAATGGTAATCATGCCCGGATCACATGGCACAGAATGCCAGTTACCGTCTGTATCCATCGCTTCCAGTCCCGGCTTTGATCCGGCCAGAAGTAAGGTAATAAGGTTGATATCTTCGTGGGCGGCGGCACGGATAGCATTTGGCTCAGGTGCTTCGGCCAGTGCCGGATAATGCAGAATCCGCAACAGACTTTGCTGGCTTTCTTGCATCATATCTGCCAGCGGCAAGCTCAACGCTTGGCGCAAATGATCTGGTAGAGCATCATCGAGCCAGCCCAAAAGCTCAATCCCCAATGTGGTGAGGTCTTGATACAATCTGCGCGTGATATCTTCCAGTTCTGGCGGTACACGCCCCCATGGATAGACGTGGTAAAACTCTTTTAAATCCTTGGCCAGCGCACCCTTGGCGTTCTCAGACTGGAATGGGAAAAACCCATCCTGCCGTTCCGGATCACGAAGCCAGTCATGCTTGGATTCATTGGCAAAAAACGCCGCCCAGCTAGCATATATATCTTCAATGCGTTGTGGGGTAACGGGATGATTGACTAAAACCGCAAAACCGGTTTTACGCAGTGATTCGGCCAGATCAGCACCTGCATTGGAAGATTGATAATTAACGGTCTTTACAATCATGTCTTTACCTTGAGGAACTGGCTAATGATGTTTTATAGCAACATAAATTATGCTTTTGTTTATGACTCTATTTTGTCGCATTGGCTACATATGTCCAGAAAAATTTTCCGGACGGTGGCAGCATTTACCTGTTTTGCCACTTTTACTGGTCGCCTTGTCTTATCTGTTCGAATAGTGGCGCCAATCTGCTCACCAGAACAGACGACTTCCAGTGGAATTGATTCATAATCGAACACAGCGCGATTGGTGATGCTGATGACGG
>JABIWM010000001.1 GCA_018701255.1 Alphaproteobacteria bacterium
ATAAGGGCAAGCGCCGCATTTCGCATCAAATTGCCGATGTCGTCTATAAAAAATGGACAGGTGATGATGGCTATTTTGACACACGCATTGTTTACGTTGTCGAAAGCGGGCCTGCGCAAAAACGCATCAAGCGGTTAGCTATCATGGATCAGGATGGGCATAATCATATTTATCTGACCGATGGTTCATCGCTGGTTCTGACACCGCGTTTTTCACAAACGGTTCAGGAAATTGCTTATCTCAATTATTTTAACGATGACCCGAATGTCTATCTGCTTGATATTCAATCGGCTAATTCGGAATTGCTAGGTTCTTTTCCGGGGATGAGCTTTGCGCCACGGTTTTCATACGAAGGCAAGACGCTTATTATGAGTCTGGCACGCAGTGGCGTGACTAATATTTTTGCTATGGATTTAGCCACCAGACAGACAACCCAGCTGACCAATACGCCGTTCATTGATACCTCGCCATCATATTCACCGGATGATAGCCAGATTGTGTTCAACTCTGACCGGTCTGGTGGCCAACAGCTATATGTGATGGATAAAAACGGCGGTAATGTCCGCCGGATCAGCCGCGGTAAAGGCCGTTATGCAACACCTGTCTGGTCGCCACGCGGTGATATTATTGCCTTTACCAAAATGTATAGAGGCCAGTTTTATATCGGGGTGATGAATGTTGATGGCACTGGCGAAAGATTGCTGGCAAAAGGCTTTCTGGTTGAGGCGCCAACATGGGCACCAAATGGCCGCGTCTTGATGTATTTTAAACAAAACCCAACAAATACAGATGGATCAGGCGGGGAAAGCTATCTTTACCGGATTGATATCACCGGATTTAACGAACGCCGGATTATCACACCGGAAGGCGCGTCTGATCCGGCATGGTCACCATTTTTGCCATAAATATCTTCTAAGGGGAGGGGCTGTTATGCTTTTGCCTTATAAGCTTAATCAATAATATCCTTCTCATTATCATTATTTTGGGTTATTATATTGATTAATATCGAATTTTGAGTTATGGAAACGATTAATTAAAACAATTTCTATACGGTACATGTCAGGAGAAAATTTTATGTTCCTTCGTCTTACAACATTGCTGGCTGGTATTTTTCTGCTTGCCGCCTGTGAAACTGCACCAAATGCAACCGGCGATGCTGCTGGAACTTCTGCCTCTGGGTCAACCACCGCCTCGTCTTCTGGCTCTGATGCCGCTGGCTCTGGCTCTGGTGAAATGACCATTAACGAAGAACTGATTAGCATTGGCGACCGCGTTCTTTTTGATTTTGATAGCTATGAGCTGTCTTCATCTGCAAAATCTGTTCTGAATGATCAGGCCACATTCCTTGCATCCAACCCTTCTGTTCGGATCACCATCGAAGGCCATTGTGATGAACGTGGAACACGGGAATATAACCTCGCCCTTGGTGAGAGCCGTGCCTCAGCTACCAGAGATTATCTTGTTGCCCAGGGTGTAAATCCTGCCCGCATCAAAACCATCTCATACGGTAAAGAGCGTCCGGCAGTTATTGGTTCAAACGAAGACGCATGGCGTTATAACCGCCGCTCCGTCAGCGTTATTAACTAATACACAAGCACATATATAAAAAACCCGATGTTCAGTCGGGTTTTTTTTTGCCTTAATTTGGTCCAATTAATTTAATACATAAATACATAAGACATTTGATTTATCGTGAGAAAAAAGAAATGACTATTCATCATCCATTTACTGTTAAAACATTCCTGGCCACGATTATGGCTTGCACGATATATATGTCTGGCGCACATGCCCAGAGCGTGGATAAGTCTACGCTTGGTGACATGCAGTTGCGCATTATCGCTATTGAAAATACGTTACGCGATGTGAACGCACGGATAGAAAATGATCTGTTTGCCTTACGTCAGAATATAGAAGCGGGCGGCAATGCCGAAGATGTATTGCGCCGGGTTGATGAGAAACTGAATAACATCAACAATATTTCAAATGAGCTAATATCATTAAATAATAAAATCCAGCGCACTTTGCAAATTGCCACGGATAATGAGTTCCGGTTGCTTCAGCTAGAAGCAAAAATTCAAAGCCTGATGCGGCTATCAACCGGAATAGATAATATTCAAACCCCCCAAGATGACGCATCGGCCTTATCATCGAATGTTGGCTCAAACGCGGCTAATGCCGAATTGTCTGATACGGCTAGCCCGAATAATACGGATAATGCAAGCAATGCGGATACATCGTCAGAAGCGTCTTCGGAATGGGCATTGCCAAAATCACAGCTTGAGGCCGGCGCTAATAATCAAACGTCAGGGGCGGCTAATCCGCCGGCAACCACGCTTGAGGTAACGTCACCTGAACCAACATTGCCGTCATTATTGCCTGAAGGCACAGAGCTGGAACAGTATGAGTTTGCCAAAAACCTGATGCATAGTAACCAACTAGCCGAAGCCGAAGCCGCATTAATCGAGTTTAATACGCGCTATCCGGATAGCGATCTTGCAGCAGATGTAAATTTCTGGATTGGCCGGGTTCAGTTTGTTCAAGGCGAGCATCAACGGTCATTGAAAACCATGACGGCATTCATCCAGACATGGCCAGAAGAACCGCGCCGCGTAGAAGTCCTGATGTGGATTGCTGAATCGTTTTCGGTGACGCGCCCCAAAGAAGATGCCTGTGATTTCTTTGATAAACTGGTATTAGCGGTCGAAGACCCGCCACAAAAACTCACCACACGCCTTGCGCGTCTAAGGGACAAGACAGGGTGTGACGCCTGATCATGATTTAAGCCGCCGCTTTGGTGATGCCATGGCGAATCGGCAACTCCCCCAATCCAGTCAGGCTATTGTGCTGGCTGTGTCTGGTGGTGCCGATAGTCTTGGCATGGTGGCATTGGTCAAATTGTGGGTCGCGCGGCTTGCCGCTGAACATATTCATCCTCTGCCTTGTCTTACAGCCATGATTGTTGATCACGGCTTGCGGGCTGATTCCACAACAGAAGCAGAGCAAGTCAAATCCATGCTGGTATCTGCGGGCATAAATACACATGTGGCGCGGATCACGGACACGCCGCCTGAACATGGGCTGGCAGAATGGGCGCGGAAAAAACGCTATGATCTGCTAACCGCTGAGGTGATGCGGCAGGATGCGGTTTTGATGACAGCCCATCACGCCGATGATCAACTGGAAACGGTTGAGATGCGATTAAGCCGTGGGTCGGGGTTGCGCGGTTTAGCCGCCATCCGCCCAGAAACCGGATATTTAGGCGTCCGGCTGATCCGCCCGTGTCTTAGCTTTACCAAATCCGAGCTAGCGCAAGCCGCGCATATGGCGGGCTTTGATCCTGTCCTTGATCCAACCAATATGGATCAACGCTATAAAAGACCGCGCTTGCGGGCTGATCGGGAATGGCGGGGGCAATCCGGCGTTACAGACCATCAATTGATGTCATTATGTGATCTATCGGCGCGATTAACGGAACAGACAGATCAATTGATCAGCGCCATGACACCGGATATGTTTTCGATATATCCGCAAGGCTATGCGGTGATGACAAGGCAGGCATGTGAAGCAAAAGGATTTTACCTGATAGCCAGTTATATTCTGCGTCATATGGCGGTAAAGCCCTATCCGCCATCTGATGACGCGCTGGCCAATGTCAGGGCGCGTCTGTTAGCTGGTGGCGGTGGTGTGACGCTGGCAGGATGTGAATGGCAATGGGATAGCCGGAACGCTGATCAGGTGATTATCTATCGTGAGCCTGAGATTGCCATCGCGCCAATCAGCTTACCGCAAGGGCAGGGGATGTTTGATCATCGCTGGCGCATATCTTATCCGCATCCGGTGAAAGTCGAGGCGATTGGTGCTAAGCGGTTTGCACAGGTGAAACCCCATTTGCCCCATGCCGATCACTGGCCAAGACGAATGGCAAGAGTATTCTGGTCATTGCCGGTACTAATTGACGCAAATAGCAAAAATCTTGCGCATCTTGACAGGCTTGTACTTGACGATGGGGCTATATTTCCCCATTTAAAGAAGGTAGGGAATAAAAGCCATGATGAATTTTTGCCGGATGTGTCTTTAGCACGATTTATAGGGCACGATTTATAGGGCACGATTTAGGGGCATAACGGTATCAGGCCGATGCAGATAACGGAAAGGCTGTTCAAGTGAATAATATGACGCGGAATATTGTTTTATGGGTCATCATTGGTGTGGTGATGCTGTCGTTGTTCAACATGTTTCAGCCGGGTAGCAATACCCGTTCGGCTAGTGTGCCGTTTTCGGATTTCGTGGCTCAGGTCGAATCCGGTGACATGCGTGAAGTCACTATCGAAGGCAATAATCTGCGTGGCGTGACCAACAATAATATTCCGATTGCCAGCTATATGCCGGATAACAGCAATATCGTTGAAACCTTGCGCCAAAATAATGTCCGCATTGTAGCCCAGCCCGATACCAGTAATTCACCGGGGCTGTTTTCACTATTGCTTAGCTGGTTTCCTATGTTGCTATTTATTGGTGTGTGGATTTTCTTCATGCGTCAGATGCAGGGTGGCGGCAAAAACGGTGCTATGGGTTTTGGTAAATCCCGCGCCAAGCTGTTAACCGAACATCATGGGCGGGTCACATTTGATGACGTTGCCGGTATCGACGAAGCAAAAGCAGAACTCGAAGAAGTTGTTCAATTTTTGCGTGATCCATCGCGTTTTCAACGTCTGGGCGGGAAAATCCCCAAAGGTGTTTTGCTGGTGGGGCCTCCGGGTACTGGTAAAACGCTACTGGCAAAAGCTATCGCCGGTGAAGCAGAAGTTCCTTTCTTTACTATTTCCGGTTCGGATTTTGTTGAAATGTTTGTTGGTGTTGGTGCTAGCCGTGTCCGTGATATGTTTGAACAGGGCAAAAAGAACGCGCCATGTATCATCTTTATTGACGAAATTGACGCGGTCGGACGGCATCGCGGCGCCGGTCTGGGCGGCGGTAATGATGAACGCGAACAGACATTGAACCAGATGCTGGTGGAAATGGACGGGTTTGAGGCTAACGAAGGCGTGATCCTGATTGCGGCCACAAACAGACCTGATGTGCTTGATCCGGCATTGCTTCGTCCGGGTCGTTTTGACCGGCAGGTTGTTGTGCCTAATCCGGATGTTCTGGGACGTGAGAAAATTCTGAAAGTCCATATGCGTAAAGTGCCGCTGGCTAATGATGTTGAGCCACGGATAATTGCACGCGGAACGCCCGGATTTTCTGGTGCTGATCTGGCTAATCTGGTGAACGAAGCGGCGCTTCAGGCGGCGCGTAAAAACCGCCGCACCGTTTCTATGGCAGAGTTCGAAGAAGCCAAAGATAAAGTCATGATGGGTGCTGAACGGCGTTCTATGGTCATGACGGATGAAGAGAAAAAACTGACCGCCTATCATGAGGCCGGTCACGCGGTTGTAGCATTGCATCAACCGGAATCTGATCCTATCCATAAAGCCACAATTATTCCGCGTGGACGGGCGTTAGGAATGGTGATGCGTCTACCCGAAGGTGATCGCGTATCCATGGCTAAAGACAAATTATATGCTGATCTGCGCGTGGCATGCGGTGGCCGTATCGCCGAAGAAATGATTTTCGGGGCTGAAAAAGTCACCACTGGCGCATCCAGCGATATTCGCATGGTTTCGGATGTTGCCCGCCGCATGGTGACTGAATGGGGGCTTTCCGATAAACTAGGCTTCCTTGCCTATTCTGCTGATGAGCAAGAGGTATTTCTGGGGCGGTCTGTTTCCCAGCAGAAAAATATGTCTGATGCGACAGCGTCCGCGATTGACAGTGAAGTCAGGCAGATTGTTGATAGCGCTTATAGCGATGCGGCAAAACAGCTGAAAAAATATGCAAGTGAACTTGAAAATGTTGCTCAGGCTTTGCTGGAATATGAAACGCTTTCTGGTGATGAGATTAAGATTCTTGCCGAAGGTGGAACAATTGTCCGTAATGATGACGCGGATGATGTGGCAGAATCGCCACGTTCCAAAACCCGGACAGGTATCCCCGGAAGCCGGAAAAAATCAGCTGGCAAACCTAAAGGTGAACCATCAGGTGATCACATCGTCTAAACAGGCGACAGCGCCATGATCATAAAACAATCTGCGGCGGCATCCGCCAATGGCTTATTTGCTAGTGATTACCGGTGCGGCAATGGGGCGGATAAAAACTGGTTACGGCCAGTTGATCTGACCGCCTTTTCTTCTGCATGTGATAGTGGGTTATATCCCCTAGCCGGAACAGGGTTGGGGTTTACCACATGTGATGTGTTAACGCGCCATCCGGCCGGTTTTACCGTGACCCGATTTTCTGTAAATGACATGCTGGCATCTGCCAGAAAAACCAGCGCCGATGCGTTGATGCTGGCAGAACAGATGCTTGATCAATACACGCGTCCGCGTGATGATTTTGCTGGCCTTCCTATGAATACTCCACATGTGATGGGCATTATTAATGTCACGCCAGACAGTTTTTCTGATGGTGGGGATCATGCTGAATCCGATCATGCTATTAGCTCGGCACATGCTATGGCGAATGCTGGTGCGACTATTCTGGATATTGGCGGCGAATCCACGCGGCCGGGGGCGGATATTGTTGGCACCAAAGAAGAATGCCGCCGTATCCTGCCGGTTATTCAGGCGCTTTCCCAGCAAGGATATTGCGTATCAGCAGACACGCGGCATACGGATGTGATGGAACAGGCTATGGCGAATGGGGCGGCGCTGATTAATGATGTGGGCGGCTTACGGGCGGATGGCGCGGCTATGCTAATGGCACATACAGGCAAGCCGGTGATCATCATGCATATGCAGGGTGAGCCGGGGTCAATGCAACAGCAACCAGAATATGATTTTGTTCCGGCAGATGTTTATGACTGGCTAGAAGACCGCATTAATCAGGCGGTTGCCAGTGGCATAAAAAAACAGGATATCGCGGTTGATTTTGGTTTTGGTTTTGGCAAAACCCCACAACATAATATGACATTGATGGCGTGGTTATCCATGTTTCACGGGTTGGGCGTTCCGCTATTATTGGGGGTCAGCCGGAAATCAACGATTGCCCATTTTGCCAATGGTGAGCCAGCGAAGGATAGAATGCCCGGATCAATTGCGCTTGCGGCACTTGGATATGCCCAAGGAGTGCAGATGTATCGTGTTCATGACGTTGCCGAAACGGTGCAGGCGCTTTCGGTAGCAAAAGCCATGTATATATGTGAGTCGGATATGTTCAAAACATGAACAGCATGATAGACTCAATCAGATACTAAGGAGGATGTGCCATGGCACGTTATTTTGGCACAGATGGGGTAAGAGCCACCATTAATACAGGCCCCATGACAGCAGAAAACATTGTCCGTTTAGCACTGGCCGCTGGCCGGTTTTTTATGGCAAACAAAAAAAGCTCTAGCCGCCAACGTCCTCTGGTGGTGATTGGTAAGGATACGCGGTTATCCGGCTATATGGTAGAAGCCGCGTTGCAAGCCGGTTTTGCATCTATCGGTATGGATACGCGGCTATTAGGGCCTCTGCCCACGCCTGCGGTTGCCCATCTGACCCGAACATTGCGGGCTGATCTGGGGGTGATGATTTCAGCTAGCCATAATCCGCATCATGATAACGGGATCAAATTATTCGGGCCGGATGGCTATAAACTGGCGGATACTATCGAAGACCAGATTGCCGGCATCATGAATGATCATATTGTTCTGGCCGCACCAAAAGAATTAGGCCGTGCCAGACGCATGCTTGACGGGCTTGGCCGCTATGTGGAACAGGTTAAAATTGCCGCCCCGCGTCAGATGCGGTTCAGTGGATTAAAAGTAGTTATTGATTGCGCGAATGGCGCGGCGTATCGCGCGGCACCGGATGTTCTGTTTGAAATGGGGGCGGATGTTATCCCCCTTGCGGTAAACCCCGATGGGCTGAATATTAATCAGAATTGCGGTGCGGTGCATCCTATGACAATGGCCGAAGCCGTCGTCGCGCATCAGGCAGATGTCGGCCTAGCCTTTGATGGTGATGCAGACCGGTTGATTATGGCAGATGAAAAAGGCCAGCTGATTAATGGTGATCAATGTCTGGCGGTGATTGCTGATATGATGCAACATGACGGATCA
>JABIWM010000150.1 GCA_018701255.1 Alphaproteobacteria bacterium
TATAACATGGCAACATCTGACGTGACATATATTGACCATCCCCTCATTCAGCATAAGCTGACCATTATGCGGGATATTCATACCCCATCCGCTACATTCAGACAGCTTTTAAGAGAGATTAGCCATTTGATGGCATATGAAGTCTGCCGCGATCTGGATACGGAAATGATTAGTATCCAGACGCCGCTTGAGTCAATGGATTCACCAAAACTCAAGGGTAAAAAGCTCTGTCTTGTGTCGATATTGCGGGCTGGCAATGGCTTGCTTGAAGGCATGCTGGAATTAGTGCCATCGGCAAGAGTCGGACATATTGGGCTGTACCGTGATCCGGCTACATTAAACCCTGTTCAGTATTATCTGAAACTGCCTGATCAGATTGATATGCGGCTGACCATTGTTGTTGATCCCATGCTGGCGACTGGCCATTCGGCGATTGCGGCGGTACACCGGTTGAAAGAAGCAGGCGCAAAACAGATTAAGTTTGTCTGTCTGCTAGCCGCCCCCGAAGGCATTGATGCTTTTGCCAGCGCGCATCCGGACGTGCCGATTTTTACCGCCGCCATTGACCGTGAGCTAAATGATCATGGCTATATCATGCCGGGGTTAGGGGATGCGGGCGACCGGATTTATGGCACAAAATAATCGCTTAACTATCTGCTTGAACTAACCGCTGGTTTAAATATGGCCGATAGTGAAATCATTTCCCGCTTTATCTGCACCGCTGATTAAATAAAGCGGCCTGCTACCATAGCCTTGCTTGGGATGTTTCTTGCCAATCTCTGCGCCCAGTGCATGATCATAAAAACTGGATGCTGGCATTAGTCTTATGATAAAAGCGGCACGGCGGCGATCTGTCCGGTTAGCGGTTGATCCGTGTATCATATAAACATCATGAAATGATACCTGCCCCGCCCGAATGATCAGTGGCGTTGCCGTGCTTTCATCAAAATGTTCCGAATCGCATACCAGATTGATGGTTTTATCATTGCCTTCTGACCATGAATGGCTGAACAGTTTATGCGGTTTATGTGAACCCGGAATAAATTGCATGGGGCCATTTTCTGGCGTCACATCATCAAGCGGTATCCAGACTGTTAGCACCTCAAGCGGTTTAATCGGATAATATTCGCCATCCTGATGCCATGGCGTTTCTTTCCCACTAAAGGCAGGCTTGCCAAAAATAGTCGTGCCCCAGAGGATAATATCCTCACCAATAAGCTGGCTTGCTGTTGATATGATGCTGGGGTGAGTGGCAAATTCCAGCCATTTTTCAGACCCTATCACGCCCATGGAACCGCCTTTTGTTTGATGCGGTGCCATCATGATATCTGATTGCAGGTGGCTGTTACGTTCTAGTAATGCGTGATATTCTTTGCGCATATCTGCCAATAATTCCGCTGGCAATTCCCATGTCGGAACAATCCAGCCTTTCTCTTTATACTCGGCCAGTTCGGCATCTGTTAGTTGCTGATCTGTCATAACACCCTCTCTAAACCCGTGCGCTAACCCATGCGCTCTATAAATCTTTTACATTATTTTTATTTAATACAAGTCTTTTATGATCGCCTTATGCTCTATGCTTGTCCAGTATGCCAGATTTGCTATCCTGATCCATTGAAAGAGTAATAGGACAGACACATGACACAAAAAGCGAACTTGGCAGCATTGTTCGGGGCGACTGATGCCAGCACATTTTTAGGGCTGGCGGCAACGTCTCTGACCAATCCCATTGCGGCATCTTCGGTATTTCTGGGGGTGCCATGCGCCACTCCTTATGCGGCGGTCGGTGCTTATGCGGCGGGTGGCCCAGATTCTATTCGCCAAGGCGGTGCATCCCTAACCGCTAATCTGGACAGATATAATTTTGATCTGGGCGGTGCGGTTTTTCCCGCTGGCACGCGGCCAGCCTGTGACGCTGGTGATCTGGACTGGAGCGATAGTGATTTTGCCGCAAACCGCGCCCGCATTGCGGATGCAGTCAGACATATCATGGCATGCCAGTCTGTACCGGTTCTGGTCGGCGGTGATGATTCGATACCAATCCCCATGCTGGACGCGTTAGCCGCAACAGGAAAAACCTATACCATTCTGCAAATTGATGCACATATCGACTGGCGCGATAAGCATATGGATGAAAATATGGGGCTGTCTTCAACCATGCGGCGAGCATCGGAAATGGCGCATATTAATACCATCATTCAGGTAGGCGCGCGCGGCATAGGGTCTGCGCATCCCGATGATATGGCGGCGGCATGCGCATGGGGAGCGCAATTCTTTCCAGCAGATCAGATTATGACAGACGGCATCGCGCCTGTTTTACATGCCATTCCAACAGATCAGGATGTGGTGATCTGTTTTGATATTGATGCGCTTGATCCATCGCTTGCCCCCAATACGATAGGCCGCGCACCGGGGGGGTTAATGTATCATCACGCGCTTGGATTGATTAAAGGGGCGGCACAAAAAACCCGTATCGCCGCGATGGATTTTGCTGAAATCCTACCCGAAGCCGATATTGATGGCATTGGCGGCTTAACGGTGTCCCGATTAATCGCCGCCAGCATGGGTGTGATTGCCCGACAGGATATAGCCAGACAGGATAAAGATTTCGCGCATCACCGCTAACATCCGGTCAGTATTTTTAATTCTTCCAGCTTGGTGATCAGCTCACGTTCGCGTCTGAGGATGCTTTCCAGTGATTTGGCGGATGTTTCTGTTGGTTCGGATGATAGCTTGATCTTTTCTTTTGCCAGTATTTGCAATTCTGCCCGGATAGTGGAAAGCGTCGCGTCAAAATGGCTTCGGGCGACATCCCGATCCTGTTCTTTTCGCATGCAGGACTGATAGGCTTCACTGCCTTTTTCTAACCCGAAGCCTTGCGTGCAAATCATGTCAGGTAATAAGGATGAAATCTGGCATCCGGCCGCGATGGCGGGGCTGGCCAGACAGACTAACAACATACAAATGATGACTTTTAACGATGAAAACATAAAAACTATCCCAAACAATTCCAGATCAATTCCTTGATAAATAGATGTATCAGTAATCACCGCGCATTCAAATGATCATGAAAAAGGACAACTAACAGTTTAGCAGGGGCTTGATGTTCATGCTAAAGCACGGTCTTATATAAACATTAATATAAAGGAGATTGCGATGAAATCATTAAAACGGCCTGTTAAAACCATGGTAGCAGAGGCACGCGCCCGCATCACAGAAATTACCGCCGCTGATGCTATCGCCATGCAGGGGCAGGATGATGTGGTGATTGTTGATATCAGGGATGTCCGTGAACGCCAGAAACTGGGTTTCATTCCCGGTAGTTTTCATGCGCCGCGTGGCATGCTGGAATTCTGGGTTGATCCCGAAAGCCCCTATTTCAAAGATATCTTTGGTGCGGATAAACGCTTTGTTCTGCATTGCGCATCCGGTTGGCGTTCGGCATTAAGTGCCGCCACATTGCAGGATATGGGATTTGAAGCCGCCCATATCGATAGCGGTTTTACCGGTTGGGTCGCAGAAGGCGGCGCGGTAGAACATACAGACACCACCAAAACATAACATAACATTATATTAGCATCATATGCCGTCTTCGCCCCCCATTTCCTATATCGACCGGACGACTAGTTATTATCTGGGGCTAGGCTATGACAACCCGTATCAATGGGCGCGGTATGATGATGTTCCCTTTACCATTCCGGCAAAACCGGTAAACCAGATGCGGGTCGCTATTCTGACCACAGCGGCTATCTATGATCCGGATAAAGGTGATCAAAGCCCCGGGGCGGCTTATAATGCTGATGCCAAATTCTATTCAGTATATAAAGCGCCGGTATCTCCGCCACCGGATTTGCGGATATCCCATATCGCCATTGATCGGGATAACACCACAGCAGAAGATATGGGAACATATTTTCCATTAATGGCATTACAACTAGCCGCCAGTGAACATAA
>JABIWM010000151.1 GCA_018701255.1 Alphaproteobacteria bacterium
ACCGGCCTGATCGTCATGATGATCGGTTTGGCGCTGATCAAGGTGGGGATTCAATATGCCGCTGGCGGTGTTCCGGCAAAAATGAACGGCTTGCCAGAATATGGCAGTCTGCTTAACTGGTCGGTGGCCGGTGTTGTTATTATCGTCACGCTTTTACTTAAATTCTTCACACGCGGCATGTTATCGGTCGCGGCGGTTCTGATCGGAATTATAGCCGGCTATATCGTTGCCTATTTCAATGGCATGGTAGATTTTGGCAATATAAGTAAAGCCGCATCACTTGCGCTACCAAATCCGTTTCATTTCGGGGTTGAGTTCACCGCCGCCGCCATCATTGGTTTCTGTGCCATGTCATTCGTTTCTGCTGTTGAAACAGTGGGCGATGTGTCCGGCATTACCAAAGGCGGTGCTAATCGTGAAGCCACCGATAAGGAAATCGAAGGCGCAACCTATGCCGATGGTCTCGGCAGTGCGGTTGCCGGTGTGTTTGGCGGTCTGCCTAATACATCATTCAGCCAGAATGTCGGGCTGATTGCCATGACCGGCGTGATGAGCCGTCATGTGGTGACTATCGGTGCGCTTCTGCTTGTCGTTGCCGGATTGATCCCGAAAGTCGGTGCTTTTATATCCACCATCCCGATTGAGGTGCTTGGCGGGGGCGTGATTGTCATGTTTGGTATGGTGAGCGCGGCCGGTGTTTCCCTGCTGGCCACGGTGAACTGGAACAAACGCAATCTGATCATTTTTGCGATTTCCCTGTCTGTTGGCCTTGGGCTTCAGCTAGAACCCGAAGCCTTACAACACTTGAGCGGAACAGCCAAAGTCTTGATGTCATCCGGATTACTGCCAGCGGCGGTGATTGCCATTGTGCTCAATCTGATTTTGCCTGAATCCATTGAAGACTGAAACAGACTAAACTGATTAAGCACTAATCCTAACAGCCGGTGACAGGTAGCAAATACCGCTTGTCACCGGTGATTTTTCTTTTAGTAAAACCCGATTAGATAATAACCGGTAAATCCCGCGTGACGCGCGTGGTTAGCAATTCTGCTCCGTGATCAGTGATCAGAATATTTTCTTCTGCCACCATCAGAAATCCATCTCCGTAAACCACGGATGGCTCTATCGTCAGCACCATATTGGCGGCTAGTTCCGTATGATCCCATGCGGTATGGGATGGCGGCTCAGTCAATTGTATGCCCAACCCATGCCCGTAACGGCCGACATCATCACCGCCGCCGCTTTCGGCATCTGGCCGTAATATGGCATCCATCGCGGCATACAGATCAGCAGGCGTGCTCCCCGGTTTTGCCGCCACTAGCGCGGCTTCTGTTGCATCATAAAGCTGGTGATGCGCCTGACACGCGGCATCGCTGGCATGACCAATGGCAAAATTACGATCAAAATCAGAAAAATATCCATCCCAGACCGACCCTGTATCCAGCATGATAATATCACCCTGTTGCATTGGCCGTTCATCTGGTGGGGCAATGATATCTCTATACCCGCCCTGTCCTGCTGATCCGACCAGATAGCTCACATCATCGGCACCTGCCGCTAACGTGCGTTTTTTGAACTCACGAAACACATCTGCCAGTGGAATTCCTGCCACTAGCCAATGGGGAATATCGGCAAACACATGGGATACAAGCGAACAGATATAGCTTGTCTTCACAATCTCAGCCGGGGATTTGATCATGCGGATATACTGAATAGCAGCGGTTACATCCACCCATTGACGCGGTGCCAGATCATCTTTCAAAACAAAAATATCTGCCAGCGGCGCTCTGAACGTGGCCTCACGCCCCATCAAAACCCCCATGCGGCCAGCATCCGGCACATGGGCGCGGATGACTTCTGATAATAAACTAATGCCATCATCGCTTGCCGCCGGTGATGCCCAGCTTTTGATATCGCCCACATAGCAGGTTTCCATCAACGGCACGCCAATGGTCGGAATGACAGCAATCGGTTTGCCGGATTGCGGCAATACCAGAAACCATGGACGGGTCGGGCTTTGCCAGAATGGAGTCATAAAACCGGTAAAATACCGGATCTCCGGTTCTGACGCGAATAGCATGGCATCCAGATTCTGTTCTGCCATCACTTGTTGCGCGGCCGAACAGCGGTTTGCGAATTCGGTTTCGGTAAATCCGCGCACAGGCGGGGTTAATCGGGTTTGGGATATGGTCATGTGCTTACCTTTATTTCTTTGTCGTCAACAAATTGCCAAGATCATAAATGAAATGAGCTACCTCGCTTTCCAGCGGAAACGACAACACCCCCATGACGCTATAACCAAATAATAACGGCACCACATAAAACCGTAACATATAGATAAACCACGCCACATAAAGCGGCCGCATCAGCACCACCAGAAAGGCTGGCGTGATTGGTGCCCATATCCGCAACAACGGATCGGTCAGCCATTGAAAGGCTTTATTAAAAAAGAAATCGGAATCCGGTCTTAAAAACAGGCTCATCCCGAAACGCCCGATAAGCGTCCACATGGCCGCGCCAAGCAGATAATCCAAAACGATAATCCAGATAGGAAAGGCCAAAGTTACCTGATCCATATTATGCCCCCAGAAGCATGCAACATGCGGTTAGATATTGTTAATCCTGCCATAAAAAACGGGGCAGGAAAAGCACCTGCCCCGACTTATCATGATTTAAATATGTGCTGAAATAATCAGCTTACATATGTCTTGCCTTTTGGTACGCGGATGCTTTCCACCATTTTCTGGGTTTCTTCATCCGGTGCTTCTGTCATCAGACTGAAGACAACCATGAGGATCAAGCTGACTGGCATACCAATCATGCCAAAGCGCAGACCGTCAATGCCATACCATGGCTCCATGCCTGTTTGAACCATGTACAGATACCATGTACCTGTTCCAAAGCCGCCAATCATACCGGCGATAGCACCAGCACGGTTAGCCCGTTTCCACCAGACACCAAGGACTAGCGGGAAGAACAGACCAGAATTGGCAAAACAGAACGCCCAGGCCACTGCACCCAGAATACCGGTCAGCTTCATAGAAGCCACCCAGGCCGCCAGCGCACCAATAACCAAGAGCAGGATACGTGCAACAAGCAGACGCTTAGCTGTATCAACTTTCGGATCAATGATCTTGTAGTACAGATCATGTGATAGAGCGTTTGCAATAGCCAGCAGAAGACCGTCAGCTGTTGACATGGCGGCCGCAAGACCACCCGCAGCAACCAGACCGGAAATCACATATGGCAGACCTGCCATTTCAGGTGTAGCCAGAACCACGATATCTCCACGCATGAAGAATTCATTGATCTGGACAATACCATCGCCATTTCCGTCAACGATTTTCAGGAAGCCAACATTGCTCCATTGTTGAATCCATTCCAGACTCATCACATCAGCAACTGATTTACCAATGATGCTTGTAGCAACATTAGGATCAAGAAGTGACAGCTTGGTAAAGGTAGCCAATGCAGGCGCCGATAGATAAAGCAAGGAGATAAAGAACAGTGACCAGCCCACAGACTGACGCGCAGCTTTAACCGATGATGTGGTGAAGTAACGCATCAAAACATGCGGCAATGACGCTGTACCAGCCATCATACACAACACAAGCGTGAAGAACTTCCACCGTGCCATCCAGTCATCGCTGGCATCATTAATGCCGACTTTCAGTGCGGCCAGTTTACCAGCCTCGGCTTGTGCTTCTGCTGTTGGTAGCAATGTGCCAACACCTAATGCTGATTCAAGTTCCTGTACCCGAAGAACGGCATCAAACTGTGCCAGATGCGGGATCAACCCGTAGCCAAGCTTGTTTGACATCCAGAACACCGGAATCAGATAGGCAACGATCAGAACAATATACTGTGCCACCTGTGTCCATGTTACCGCCCGCATGCCGCCAAGCATGGAACA
Organism: Alphaproteobacteria bacterium; assembly: GCA_018701255.1. Classification (GTDB taxonomy): domain Bacteria; phylum Pseudomonadota; class Alphaproteobacteria; order Puniceispirillales; family UBA1172; genus UBA12202. The sequence goes on from JABIWM010000151.1 coordinate 3,914, forward strand.
GAACAGGATACCGGCCAGACCGATCCAGACACCGACTTCAAACGGAATCTGAAGCGCTCGCGCGGCGACAGTGCCTGTACCGTTGATCTGTGCTGTCACATAAGTAAATGATGCAACAACCAGAACCACAACAGCGCAGAAACGTGCCAGATTACCGCCATAACGTGTTCCGATAAAATCAGGAACCGTATAACATCCGAACTTGCGGAGATATGGCGCAATCAGCGATGCAACAAGCACATAACCGCCTGTCCACCCGACCAGAAACGCCATATATGGATAACCTTTGAGATAAATCCCGCCGGCCATGGCGATAAAAGACGCACCAGACATCCAGTCTGCCGCTGTTGCCATACCATTATACACCGCTGGAACTTCACGTCCGGCCACATAATACTGACTGGAATCCATCGTTCGCGATAACACGCCAATCAATGCATAAAGCAGTACCGTAAAGGCAACAAACATCCAGCCGATATAGGTATTGGCAACACCTGCGGCTTCGCAGATGCCCATTAAAATGACAAAGCCTAGAAATCCAAGAGTGTAGATTCCATAGACACGACCAAGGTTATTAATAAAACCACCTTCTAATTTCATGACTAATCTCCTTCACTCATGCCGTACTCTTCGTCAATGGAATTTTGACGAACAGAAAACCAGAATACGAGAATCACAAATATTACCTGTGACCCCATTCCAGCCATAAAGTAGGCGCCGGGAAATGACTCAGAATTGAGAGAGCTCCCAAACCAATGAATAACAAATGAGACAACAGCCCAGATGACCAGCGTCAAAAACGTCAAACGCTTTGTCGCCGCCCAATGCTGTTGTTGATCAGATTTTGCTGACATAAAAAATATCCCCCTTAATTGATCAACATAATTGTGTCGACATATCCCCGACACAGATTTATTTCGACAAAAGCCGAAATAAGAATATAACATTTAGAATATAGATTTGTTATAGTTTTATCACATTTCCGCCATATTTTGTTGAAGGAAAGAGAAAATATTGTTTAATTTCAGTAATATTCTTTCACATTTAGGATTAAAAAAAATGCCTGAAATCAGTTCAATAGCTGATTTGAGTGCCTTTATTGATCAAAATTCCGCCTTTGTGAGTCAAGTCACACTTTATACTTATGTGAAAGCACGCGCCGGTACGTCATTTCCTAAAATGTTCGAAAATGCTGATTTTTTAACATCACTTACCATATCGCGCTGGCATATTTTTTCGGCATCTGTTTGTGATCTGTCGCTTTTTGCCGCCGCGCAATTCCGGAAGTCCGACCACGCCGATGACCCGACCTGTGCCGCCATATCGATTGAGCTTGGTAGCAACATTCTCAAATCAGTGGAACAGACCGATGTTGACCCAAAGGTTTTCACCGCCATGATCAAGCAATTAAAAACCAGAGCCAAAACAGCCGATTACAGCACCCATGCCAAAGGTGACGGATTGTTTTCCCACAGCTCGGATGCTTTCATGACATGGGCACCTGTTGTTGATGAATTTAAGGAACTGGACGAAGAAATCATGCGAAACTCCATGCATTTGCGCTGGATAGGCATCAGACGCGAGATGGCCAATCGGCTTGATACCGATAGAACCTTTAGCAACTGGATTGAGCAAAAAAACCAGACCCGCTTTACCGGATGAACTTATTTATCGGCATCAGCCAAAATATGCCCGCAATCGTTTCAGGACGCGAGGATAATGTATTCGCTTGATATAGGACGTGCGAATACGGCGCCATTTGCGTTTTAGCTTATGATGAATACGATCACGCGGCCATGACTTAATATGCGTATAGCCAATAGTAGACGGCCGGCCTTCTTCGGCAAAAAGTGGTGGATCAAGATGCAGAACATGGCAGGAATGAAGCCACCAGTGATGCAACATACAATCCACTTCAAAAATATACCGGTAATTATTTTTCAGCAATGCTCTGGCGGCATGTCTGGACAACAGATAACATTCAGCACCAATGCTGTTATACTTGATTGCAGCCAAGCGGAAATCATGATTCGCAGACACACGTTCCAGTAAACAGACAGGTATCGCTTTACGGTCCGGCCGTCTGTTTCCCAGAAACAGAATATCTATCGGCTTATCCTGTCCGGTCAGCTGATCCAGAACAGCCGCGATATATGGTGATGTTGCTGGCAATGGGTTAGCATCATCTTCGCATATCAGCCCGTAATCCTGATCACCATGTGCAATCTGTTCCCATATCTTATGATGACTTAATGCACAGCCAAGGGCATTATCCTGCATCACCGTGGGTAACCAGTTTTGCCGGTCTGAGTTCAGAAAATCCTGTTTCTGGGCGGCGGATAACTCATTGCCCATTACCGCGTCAACAAATTGCACATCCAGTCCCACATCATGAAACCGTTTTTGAAGCACCATGCGTTTCTGCTGGTCGGACTTTGCTGAAATGATATATGCGGTTCGTATCATTTTTTACAAATGATACGAAACCGGATGCTTAGTCAAGATATTCAGCGCGTCTTCCGGACAACAATTTCAATTTGAGCCAGCGCATCACTTTTCGCTGTCTGGTCAATGGGATATCCACGAGAAAGCTGGAACTTTAACAACCGTGTGCGAAGTGACCGGTTTTTGATCCGCCGAGCAATGCTTGATATCTGCCGGTTAACAAATTTACGGTGATTTTTTGGCGTCTGCCCACGCGGAAATAGCAGATCATAATCATAGTTTTCATCGTAAAGCCGTTTAGCAACAATCTCAGCATGTGGCAAAGATTTGCTTTCGGCAAGAATATCGATAGATACCGGTGACCAGCTATCAGCACCGCCCATGCGGAACGTGGCTTTATGATCACCATTGAATATGGATGGCCAGGTGAATTGCTCATAGAGGTCTTCGTGTGGAACAACGGTGATCATATAGCCGCCGGGTTTGACCAGTTTCCACCAGTCTTTTAACGACTGTCTGGGATCATGCATATGTTCCAGACAATGGCTAGAATGCACAGCGTTATATTGTTCGGCGTCGCGGTAGTCCAGAATATGATTGGCGTCACCCTGATGTTGATCAAAGATGTCCGCGTGCGGAACAACCAGATCATCGCCAGCACCTATATCAATGACACGGCCGGATAGATAGGTTTTGAAAAACTCTGGCGATCTGAGCGCATTTGTCTTGCTTGCTTCTGTTGCCATCCTACTTACCTCATCACACACTAATTTTTTGTTAAAGCACTTTATATTAAATATATAAGAATATTATAATTTAATAATATATAATTAAAAAAAGATTGCTAGACATGTTTGGTTATCAGGGTCTTGTCATCTGGCTTATGTTCTGTACATAAATGTATGTATCTGCAAAATGGAATATACATGTACTGTCATGGCTATATATAATCTGGGTTCAATTAATATTGACTATATATATGGATTACCGCATCTGGTGACCGCTGGCGAAACGCTGGCGGCAGCGCGGTATGATGCGGTGCTGGGGGGCAAAGGCGCTAATCAGTCCATTGCCATTGCCAAAGCCGGCGGTACTGTTTTCCATGCTGGCATGATCCACCGTGATGATGCCGGCTGGCTCAAGCCATTACATGCAGCAGGTGTTGATACCAATGCTGTTTTGCACGGCGATACCCCGACCGGTCATGCTATTGTTGCGGTTGATGACGACAGCGACCATCGCGGGGAAAATCAGATTATTCTTGCCCCGTTAAGTAATCAGGTTCTGCCATCTGCACTCATCGGGGAATTGCTTCAAACCGCTGCGGCTGGTGATTGGGCGCTGGCACAGAATGAAACAAATCTGACAGCTGATTTTCTCACCACCGCAAAGGCCAGAGGGCTAAACATCTGTTATAGCGCGGCGCCATTTGTTGTTGATACCACGCTAGCACTATTGCCGATTATTGATGTGCTGATTGTCAACAATATTGAGGCTGAGGCGTTAAGTCATGCCACCGGCAAGCCCGTTGATCAGCTGAATATTCCGCATCTGATTATCACCCATGGCGCGGCTGGCGCAGATTATTCTGGTATGGATGGCAAGTTTCATATTCCGGCTGTTCAAGTGGCCGCTGTTGATACCACCGGTGCCGGAGATACCTATCTGGGCTATGTTCTGGCACAGCTGGATCAACACATACCAATGAAAACCGCGATGCAAATTGCCGCCGCCGCCGCCGCCATACAAGTCACCCGCCATGGTGCCAGTGCCGCTATTCCGGATATGGCAGAAACACAGGCTAGCCAGCCAGCCAAATAGAAAGCTGAACTTATGCCAACGCAGAAACTGATTATTGATACTGACCCCGGCATTGATGATGCTATGGCTATTCATTACGCCTTTGCTCACGAAGACCTTGATCTGATCGGGCTAACAACCATTTTCGGAAATGTTTTTGTTGAACAGGCCACACGAAACGCTATTGTTCTGACGGATCAGGCTGGGCGGATTATTCCAGTCTGCGAGGGCGCA
>JABIWM010000152.1 GCA_018701255.1 Alphaproteobacteria bacterium
CTGGCGCGGCCATGCAATCGGCTGGCTTGCGCATAGGTGCCGGTGATGTGATAGCAATAATCGCCGCCTCAATACCGCCTGTCACTTTGCGTGTTGGCTGAACCGTCAGATGCTCCCCCGGCAACGCATGGGGTACATATATGATATTATCATGATCATCATGTGCTATGCCGTCACCTTGCGCGCCAAGGTGATCAATCCGCACATCCACCGGCGGCATATGCCGCAAAGACAGCTCGCGATGCATTTTGGACGATTTACGATTAAATCGCCCACGCCTGCCCGATAGTGCCGATGTTTTCCGGCCTGTTTTTTGTGACATGATTATATCTATCCGTGATGGTCATCACCACATGTTCCGTTAGCTTTTCTGGCGGCTTTTCTGGTGGCTTTTCTGGCAGCTTTTCTGGCAACTGGTCTATCGGCCGTGATGCAGGGCTTCCATTATCAGCGCTTCGACATCGGCCTGTGTTGATGCTTTCGGATTTGTGCCATAAGCGCTGTCTTTCATGGTTTTTTCAGCAAGCCGTGACACCGCGTCATCGGGTATCCCAAGCTCAGACAGGTTTTTAGGAATATCCAGCAAATCAAGCCAATCACAAACCGCGCCATAAAACCCGTCAAAACTGTGATCCGATAAACCCATCATATGCGTCAAATCAGGGACTTTTGCAGAAATGGCATCAGCATTAAATCGCAACACCGCCGGTAATATCACGGCATTGGTCAAGCCGTGATGCGTGTCATATTCTGCTCCCACCATATGTGAGATAGCATGCACCAGCCCCAACCCCTTGATAAATGATACGCCAGCCAGACATGATCCAACCAGCATCGCGCCTCTGGCTTCCAGATGATCTGGCTGTTTATAAACTAGCGGCAGGTTCGGATAGATTAGCCGCATGGCTTCCAGCGCGGCACCATCGCAAAGCGGATGAAAATCATTGATCACATAGGCTTCGACAGCATGAACCAGCGCATCTACCCCTGTCCATGCCGTCAGCTTGGGCGGCAATCCAATAGTTAATTCAGGATCAAGAATAACCGCCACCGGTTTTTGCAAAGGGTGAACAATACACCATTTCATCATCAGTTCTGTGTCTGTGACCATTGCCGTGCTTTCGGTTTCAGCACCGGTTCCTGCGGTCGTTGGAATACAGATTAACGGCGGAAACGGGTTTGCCGCATCAATCGCAGGTGGGGTTTTTTCCCATTCAAACGCCCATAAATCATGCGTGTTATTAACCACCAGCGAAATGGCTTTACCGCCATCCATGCCGCTACCACCACCAATGGCAATCACCCCATCATGACCACCATCAAGATAGCATTTCCGGCCAGCCATAATTTCTGTATCGCGGGGATTTGGTGAAATATCCGAATATAACGCCGCATCCATGCCTGCCGCTGTCAGATCAGCCATGATAGCGGCAATGAAAGGCAAATCAGCACTGCCCTTATCGGTAACAATAAACGGCTTTTTCATATTCTGATCAAGACAGAGCCGTGCCAGTTCTTTAATCCGGCCGGGGCCATAGGTAATAGGGACTGGAAATGACCAATCCTGAAATGATGTAAAATCAATCATAGGTAACTCCACGGTAACTCAACGGTAACTTAAGGTAATAAAATCAGGGCAAAATATATCATCTGCATATATCTAAACCAAGGTAAATCCCTAATATTGTTATGATATTAGAAACAAATGATGCAAATTTTTCATTTTTTTCTTGATTTTATTGCTGTTAAGGGTAGCTATGAGCATGATTCCGATAATGGAATACAAAATGTCAGGATTTCCCCACATGTCACAAGAGTTCCAAGAATTGCGCAACATTGCCATCATCGCCCATGTTGACCACGGCAAAACCACCTTGATTGATGCCATCATGAAACAGAGTGGGGTATTCCGCGACAATCAGCAAGTTGATGAAAGAATGATGGATTCTGGTGATCTGGAAAAAGAGCGCGGCATTACGATTCTGGCGAAACCTACTTCTGTCGTCTGGAAAGACACTCGCATTAATATTATTGATACCCCCGGCCATGCTGATTTTGGTGGGGAAGTGGAACGCGTGCTTGGCATGGCAGATGGCGTTATTCTGTTGACTGATGCCGCCGAAGGCCCAATGCCGCAAACAAAATTCGTGCTTGGTAAAGCGCTCAAACAAGGTTTGCGCCCGATTGTGATCATCAATAAAATTGACCGCAGTGATGCCAGACCGGATGAGGTGGTAAACGAAGTTTTTGATCTGTTTGTTGCGCTTGATGCCGATGATGCCCAGCTGGACTTTCCTATTCTTTACGCATCAGGCCGTAGCGGTTGGTGCGTGAATGATCTGACCGATGATCGCAAAAACCTTGACCCATTGCTTAATGTTATACTGGATCATGTTCCCGCCCCACAATTTGACGGAAATGCCCCATTTGCCATGCTAGCCACATTGCTGGATGCAGACCCTTATTTAGGGCGTTGTCTGGTTGGACGGGTGATGCAGGGAACAGCCAAGGTTAATGAAACTGTCCGCGCCATTAATTTGAACGGTGACGTTGTTGAAAGCGGTCGTCTGACCAAATTGCTGCGATTTGAAGGATTGGAAAAAGCAGCGGTTGAAAGCGTGCAAGCCGGTGATATCGTCTGTATTGCCGGATTAAGCAAAGCATCCGTGGCTGATACCATTTGCGCCCCGCAAGTGACTACACCGATTGCGTCAACCCCGATTGATCCACCGACCATGTCGGTAACTATTACAGTTAATGATTCTCCGCTTGCTGGCCGTGACGGGAAAAAAGTCACATCAACCGCTATCCGCAAACGGCTATTAGCCGAAGCAGAAACCAATGTTGCTATCACATTTAATGAAAGCGGCGATAAAGACGCGTTTGAAATTGGCGGTAGAGGCGAATTACAGCTTGGGGTTCTGATCGAAACCATGCGCCGCGAAGGATTTGAATTGACCGTGTCGCGGCCAAGAGTTCTCTATAAAACGGATGAAAACGGCCAACGGCTTGAACCTATAGAAGAAGTCACCATTGATGTCGATGATGAGTTTTCGGGCGTTGTTGTGGACAATCTGAACCGCCGCAAAGGTGACATGGTTGATATGCGCGCCGCCGGTGCCGGCAAAACCCGATTGATCTATCATGTGCCTTCACGCGGATTGATCGGATATCCTAGCACGTTTTTATCTCAAACCCGTGGAACTGGCGTATTAAACCGGATTTTCTATTCTTATTCGCTGTTCAAAGGTCATATTGATAGTCGCCGTAATGGGTCGCTCATTTCCACCGATAACGGCGCAACGGTAGCATATGCGCTATTTAATCTGCAAGATCGGGGCGAGATGTTTGTCGGCTCACAGGTTGAGGTTTATCAAGGCATGATCGTTGGTGAACATAATCGTGAAAATGATCTTGAGATTAATGTTCTCAAAGGCAAGCAATTAACAAATGTACGGGCATCCGGCACGGACGAATCTATCCGGCTAACCCCGCCACGGTTGATGTCACTCGAAGACATGATGGCTTATATTAACGATGATGAATTGCTTGAGGTAACACCAAATCACCTGCGGCTTCGCAAACGTCTGCTTTGCCCGCATGAGCGCAAAAAGGCCTCACGCGCCTCCTGAGAAAGTCAGATCATTCTGGCAAGAGAATAACAATGACAATACAGCTTGCCAAATATAGTTTTGTTCTGGCTTTAGGGTACTGGCTATATCAGTTCACCCAGAACAGCTTTGATACATTCGGAATCCAGTTCCGTTTTCTGACCCATTGGGGCATCAGCCTTGCCATGGCTGTGCATTTCATGAACTGGCGGCGGCGACTGGCTGGTCTGCCGGAAAGCTATCATGCTTTTAACGCGGCGGTGGTTATTCTGAATATTCTGGTCGTGTTTTTATACTGGCGGCTTTATTTCATTGATCCCGCGCTCGTCAATGGTGACAAAATCCCTGTCTGGCATCAGGAATATTATATGCATATTCTGGGGCCATTATTGCTGTTTATTGATGCGGTCTGGTATAATCGGGCGTTTCGCGGATTTATGAAAGGCTGTTTTGCCACCATATGTCTATGCCTGATTTATATCATCTGGCTTGAGGTATTGGTGCGGCCACTAAACAGCGTGCCTGTTGGTGATGTGACCGCTGGTCTGCCTTATCCTTTCCTGAATGATATGGACTGGGGCGGCAGACAATTCTTTTATATAACAACCACCGGTACTGGCATATTTGCCTTTATCATCTGCTGGGTGATCGGGAACGTATCTGACCGGCTCAGAACGGATTAACCGTACCGCCATTGATCCGCTATTCAGCGTAATTGACGCCTTCGATTTCGCAATATCGGGCTTTAGCCAGTTGGGATTTCTGATCATCCACCATGCGAACCCATGCATCATAGCCCAGTGTTTTTGCCATCCGGCCAGATAGATTTTGCAATATCTGTTTACACTCACCAGTATCACCAGCTTCTATCCCGACATTTGGCATCCCGCATATGGTTTCTGTTGTCCGAAACACATCACCAGACGCATCCATGACCAGAACAGAAACCTTTTCAATGGTGCGGCGGCTGTTATTTTTATGTTGTAGCCGCAAGATATAATTGGTGGAAATACCATCGGCATCATCACCAAAAGCCACATCTACCAGACAGGTGACTTTATCTTTATCATGCGCGGATACCGGCATGATGGTGAGGCATAATATAGCAAGGGGAATGGCAAAACAGGACGATATCAACACACGGGATCGGTTCAACATTTCACACTCTTATCTGATTAGAATAAAACATCCTGTTTCATATAGCCGCTTATTCGGCATCAAAGGCATCGGCCAGTTCAGCCATGCTATTAAATTGCATATCAACATGCGGGATATCACCCGGATTCATCGTTGCCCCAAAACCGTCTTTATTATGGCGGCGGTATATCCAGCAATTTTTCAGCCCAAAACGATTGGCTGGCTCATGATCATGGAACATGCTTTCTGCGACATGCAAAATCTCATGCTTTTGAATTCCACGATGCGCCAGTTGTTCCAGCATATATTCAAAATTCCGGGCAGAAGGCTTATAGCTGCCAATATCTTCGGCGGTATAAACGCCATCAAAATCAATGCCTAGCCGTGCCGATGATCCCTGAAAGCTGATATTATCGGTGTTGGTTAGCACCGCCAGTTTGATATGTTTTTTCAATCTGGCCAATGCCGCCCGACTATCATCAAAGGCTGGCCATTGCCGCACCGATAAGCCATAAGCCTGACATTCTTCCCATGATACGGAAATATTCCATTCCTCAGCCAGCCGGCGATAAACCACGGCCAGTAATTCGGTATATGGTTTGTCCGGTGTCCAGCGCTGGGTAGTGGATTCATGAAACGCATGTGCCTGCAATATCTCATCACGCGATAAGGGATCAATGCGCTGATCAGTGAGAGGTTTAAGCGCATTAACCATGCCGCTTTCCCAATCAATAAGCGTTCCATAAACATCAAAAGTCAGAATTTTATAATCACGGAGATTCATATCGGGCTTGCCTAAATGATTTATATCAAACAAAACCCTAACATAGCTATCAAGTCAGAACAAATTGCGAATAAGCGCTGATTACCATTTCCATCAAAACAAATAGTTAAGATGATTATAGAATTTTGATATCGGATTTCAGCTTACGCAAGCTTTTGCTAGCTTCTTTCAGCAATTCGGATAAATGATCAATTTCCATGTTCATATTCTGAATTTTCTTTTGTAACGCTGATTTTGATAACGGTTGCTTAATTTTGCGCTTGCCCAGTTCTGCCATCAAAAACGCCGGCGATACCCCAAGGATGCCTGATAAAGCGACCAGCTTATTGATCCGTGGCTCTGACCGGTCTTGTTCCCAGTTGGTGAACGTCATTTCCTTAACGCCGACAATACGCGACAATTCTGCCGTTGTGTAACCGGCCTCTTCGCGAAGCATGGCGATCCGCCCACCAAGTGTGTGCTTTTCTTCGACATGCTCGCTATTTATCATTGATTTTTTAGACATGGGAACACCTTAATATAAAACCTGTATTTTGTAAATAAGCGACTATGATGTCGCAAATATTACATTTTAGATTATGCCGGGCAGCGTTAATCCCCTCACCGTCTAGGATGCCTGATACAATACCGGAAAGTCATGTCCGGCCAATGCCGAACCAACAGGAACATCCAGATCAGGAAAAGCCGGTGAGCATTTGGCCGGTTCTGCACAGACCCGCGCCTCATCGCCAACCAGCCGGAATGATATGGCACGCCTGCGGGTTGATGCGTTGTTGCCAGCCGCGCCATGCAGGGTGCGGAAATCAAACGCTATCGCATCCCCCGGTTTAACGTCCCATCCCAGAATAGGGAACTGATCAGGGTTATTGGCAATATCCGGCACCGCTTGACGCGTGTCATTTTCTATCAGGGCATCGCCATTAAACCGTTCTGGCCGGTATAGCCCGTCTGCTTTATGTGAGCCTTTGACATATTGCACACAATTTTCGCGCTTTACCTCATCCAGCGGCACCCAGAAGCTAACCGTTTGTTTTGCTTCAACAAAATAATAAGGTTGATCCTGATGCCATGGGGTTGGAAAACTGGAACCCGGTTCTTTGACCAGCACATGATCATGAAATATCTGCACGGTTTTTGATCCGGTTAATTCTGACGCCAATGCACCAAGCGGTGAGTTGAGAACAAAATCCTGATATTCCGGCACTTGCGACCAGACGCAATAATCCTGAAAAAACGGCGCCGTTCCATCATCCGGCTGATAGGTGCGCTCACGCCAGCTGGGGTTTGCCATATTGCGCTCAATGCCTTGCCGCAAATGTTCTACCCAATCGGTGAAAACACCATCCAGTTTAACCGCCCCGTCTGTTGCAAAATCAGATATCGTCTGTTCCGATAACATATCCATCACCTTATTCTCCTTAATTCGGTTAAACATAGCCTAGAATCTTACCGCCACATGATCAATATTAATGATTAATGATCAAGTGTTATGATATTATGACCGGTACCGGTTATCCGTCTAGCTAATTCAGCAATATGGACAGGGCTGATCTCGCAACATCCGCCAATGATCTGCGCGCCTGCGGATATCCATTCCAGCGCATAATCCGCATATTTTTCAGGCGGTAAATCTGTTCTTGCGGTCAGCTCATCAACGGTCTGCCCCGGCTGCATTTCCTTGACGCTGGTAAAGCCATTGGCATATCCGCCAAACATCAGCCCGCTTTTCTGCAAAACCGGCATGGCGGCGGTTACGGCTTCGGGATAGCAACAATTGATCATCACCCCATCCGGCGGGTTTTCCGCCAGCTGTTCTACCACCCAATCCAGCCGTTCTCCTGACCGTAACTGATTGCTGGCATCATCGTTAAGCGTGAACGCCACATAGACAGGCTTGCCCACCTCTTTTGCGGCGGCAATCGCGGCGCTGGCTTCTTGCCAGTTTGTCATTGTTTCAACAAAAAACACATCAACGCTGTCTTTCTGGAGCGCAACGATCTGGCGGAACTCATCCAGCGACTGTGCATAGCCATAAGCGCGTTCATGAACATAGCTCGCCACCAATGGCGGCAAGCATCCGGCAATGGTGATGTCTGAGCGCGGTAATCCCTCGGCGGCAATGGCATCATTGGCGATCCGAATAGCGGTATGTTGCGCGTCTTCAAACTGCGCTTCAAACCCGTGCATGGCCATGCGGGTTGGCGTTGCTGTATAAGTATTCAGCGTCAACACTCTGGCACCAGCCTGCATAAATGCCCGATGAACATCCAGCACAATATCCGGTTGTTCCAGCATTACCTTAATCGACCATAGAGGGTGCGTTTCCCCAGTGTAACGCAAGCTGATTTCCTGCCCCAGACCGCCATCCAGCAATACAATATCGCGCATCATGCTATCCAAACCTATTAGTGAATTAGTTAATTAATAAATGATAATGTAATTTGTCAGCCAACGGAGAACAGGTCAATAGAGCTGTTACCCAAACTAGTGGTATATAGACAGAAACCGCAACTGCCGTTATGGTGCCATCACTTTATCAGCTCAAAGATGACTAGCCTAAACATGATATCAGACCAGACATCTTCTGTGCATCATCCGTCTGTTAATGATGCGGATACCCATGATGAAACCATCATGACCGATCATTTGATGGATCATTTTTCCACTTGGTATCTGGCGACGGTGCTATCGGTTGATCTGTTTAAGCTATTCTTACATCATTATCGGGAATCCCACCCTGCGGAAGACTGATTTTACTTGTATCTGATTTTGTTTCCTCGCTAGGATAGATGCCAGTGAACACATCAGGGCAGTATGTAATCGACCATGACCGGCACAACCACCATCCTAGAAAAACTCATAGCGTTTCCCACCGTTAGCCGGGATTCGAACATGGCCTTGATCACCTATGTGGCTGATCTGCTGGCGCAATATGGTATTGAATCCGATATTATCAGCAATGCCGACGCGACCAAGGCTAATCTGTATGCCAGCACCGGACAGAGCCGCCTTGGCGGTGTCATGTTATCGGGGCATACGGATGTTGTACCGGTTGATGGCCAGAACTGGACATATGATCCGTTTATCATGTCTGATGCGGATGACCGGTTTTATGGTCGCGGCACCACCGATATGAAAGGTTTTGTTGCCGCCAGCATATCATCCATGATTGTGGCTAGCCGGTTGGAGCTCAAAGAACCATTGCATCTGGCTTTATCCTATGACGAAGAACTGGGCTGTCTGGGCGTGCCATCGCTGTTGCATATGATGGCGGCAACCGATATCCGGCCAGCCATGTGTATTGTTGGTGAGCCAACAGAAATGAAACTGGCGGTTGGCCACAAAGGTAAAACCGCTATCACCGCCGAATGTTGCGGACGTGAAGCACATTCCGCCCTTGCCCCGACCGCGGTTAACGCCCTGCATCTGGCCTGTGATCTGGTCGGTGCTATCCGGGCATTGCAAGCCGATATTGCCGAACATGGCGCAAAGGATCATGATTTTAACATTCCCTATACCACGCTTCATGCTGGTATCATGTCTGGCGGCGTTCAGGTAAATATCGTGCCGAATAAAGCCAGCGTTCATTTTGAAATACGCAATATCGCCGAAGATGATCCCATGGCTATTCTGGATCAGTTGAAATCGCGGCTTGAGCCTGTCATTACCGCCGCCCGCGATATCGCCCCCAATGCCGCCATTGATCTGACCATCACGAACAGCTATCCGGGGTTGAACACGCCAAAACATGCGGATATTGTGTCTTTTATGAAAACGCTGACCGGCAGTAATGCCACGATCAAGGTGGCGTTCGGCACCGAAGGTGGGCTGTTTAGCCGTGATCTGGGGATACCGACCATTGTTTGCGGGCCCGGATCAATGGATCAAGGCCATAAGCCGGATGAGTTTATCAGCAAAGCCCAGCTAGCATCATGTGATCATATGCTGGCCGCGCTGAACCAGCGGCTCAAAGACGGCACAATTGGCATGCCTGCATCACCCGAAATAGTGGCAGAAGCAAAAGCCGGAGCAAAAACGTGAGTTCATCCATTTTTGCTGACGGATTCAAAGACACTCCATACTGGTGGGAAGCCGCTCACCCCATCACCGGCGCCGATGCCCTGCCCGATCATAGCGATGTTGTTATTATCGGCAGCGGTTTTGCCGGATTATCAGCGGCCATGGAATTAGGCCGGAACGGTGTTCAGGTCACGGTTATTGATGCCGGCATTATCGGAATTGGTGCCAGCTCACGCGCCGCCGGTTTCATATCTGGCCGGGCAGGCGTTAGCAAACAGATCAATCTGGAAAAAATGGTTGGTACAACAAAAGCCAACGCCATTCTGGAAGAAGCCGATGAAGCCTATCAGCATTTTCAGCGGATCATTGCCCGCGAAGATATCGCCTGTGATTTTAATGGCAATGGCCGTTTTGTTGGCGCGCATACACCGGAATCCTATGATGCGATTGCGAAAAAAACCGCTGAATATAATCAGGATGGCAAAGACCGGTTTGCCATGGTTAGCCGCGCCGAACAGGATACCTATGTCCGCAGTGATTATTTTCATGGCGGCATGGTCACCCGTGATGCAGGCTCGCTTCATCCGGCCAAATATCACGCGGGGCTTGTGCAAACATGTTTGCGCTATGGGGTCAAATTAATCGGCAATACCCGCGCTGGTAGTATAAAAAAAACCGCGGCCGGTTTCACCATTTCCACCAATAAGGGCGATATCAGAGCCGATCAGGTGATGCTGGCCACTGGCGGCTATACCGATAAGGTATCGCCATGGCATAAACGCCGGATTATCCCCATGGCCAGCACCATCATCGCCACCGCGCCTATCGGTAAAGCGCGGGTGGATGCTATGCTTCCTTTCGGTTGTGCCGTGATTGATACGCGGCGCGTGATCCGGTTTGCCCGCCCTTCTCCTGATGGCACGCGCTTGCTGTTTGGCGGCAGAGCGCGGTTCACGCCAGTATCTGCCGAAAAAAGCGTGCGTATTCTGCATGGCTATATGACAGAAATGTTTCCGGATATGGCAAATGTGCCAATCACCCATAGCTGGGCTGGCTATATGGCATTTACGTTTGATTTTCTGCCTAAAGTCGGCCAGCAGGATGATGTGCATTATGCCATGGCATGTAATGGCGGCGCAGGCGTTGTCATGATGAGCTGGCTAGGGTTTCAAGCAGCACGCAACATCATGAACAGCACCAATCAGCCAAGCGCATTCGAAGGACTGCCCTTTAAAACCATGCCACTTTATTCCGGCCTGCCATGGTTCGTTCCAGTCATAGGAACATGGTACCGCTTCCGCGACTGGATAGACAGAAACCGCTCAGCCGGATGATGTTGGGGGTCACGAACGCAACGACTCAAACCGCTTTCGCGGCTTGTTTTTTCATGTTTTCTCTGACTACGATCAGCACGCCTGCGCCGGCGATTAGCACCATGCCTGTTAATGCTTGTCCGTCTGGCCAGTATCCGAACAGTATCCGCCCCCATATCATGGCGAAGATCAGATAGCTGAAATCGAGGGGGGCTAGCCAGCTGCTATCCGCGATTTGATAGGCGCGGCTAAGACAGATATTGCCAGACAGATTAAGCAATGAAGCCAGCATACATAGCCCCAGCACCAGCATGCTGAAATCCGGCCAGCCGATCAGCAAAAATGGCAAAGACATCCGCATGGATTCCGATAACGGCATGACGCTAATGATAATCGCGCCAATAATGCCAACCACAAAAAACATGAGCCCGACCATAAAAGCAATGGCCAGCGGCCGTTCACGGCGGCAATAGCGGCGCAGAATGAGAATGTTTAGCGCATAGAAAAATCCGGCAATCACTGGCAAAATCTGCATCGGATGAAAGCTGGTGCTAAACGGATTGATCAGCAATAAAGCCCCGGCCATCCCGATAGCCAGCGCGCTAAACCGCCAGATGCCAACCTTTTCGCCCAGTAAAGGCCCCGCCAGTATGGTCACAAAAAGCGGATAGGTATATAGCCCCGCAGACATTTGCGAGACGGTGATATATTGCACCCCGCCAAAAAAACAGATCATACACAAAGTCAGCATCAACGCCCGCATCGCCACCGCAAAAACCCGTTTTGGCCGGATCAGGCTAAACCCGCCAACCGCAGACGCAATCATCAGCATCAGCCCCATATTGCCCAGCGAACGGATCGATTGAAATTGCCAGAATGACGTATAATCAGCGATTTTTTTAACCATCACGTCTTGTGCCGCTAACACAAATACCCCGATCAGCAACAGCCATAAAGCCAGAAAAGGCCGATCACCACGGGCGCGCATGAATAATTTAGGTGGAAGCATAAAACATATCCTTGCCTAAATTTAAGCCATAGAACCGCATCTGCTGTCAAATTGTCATTTGTGGCGGCTTTCGTATTGCGACCGGCAAAAAAACACATTAGGATTTTCAGATTGATCCATTGTCTGGGGATAAAACCAATGCAGGATTTAGCAAAAAAGCTCCACGCCGCCTTTGCCGAAGCTGTTGCAAGACCGGCCACTCACCCATCTGGCAAAAATCAGGACGATCATAACGCCATGGTAAAGCAATGCGTTGATGGGCTGGCGCGATTGTCCGATGATCACCGCCGCCATGTGGATATTGGCGCGGCTCCCGATGCCCTAACCCGTTATGGCGCGGCGTTACTGGATCAGATGATTGATAGCGATTTAGCACATCTGGTGGCTGATCTATGGCCTGAGCTTCACTGGTATGAAATATTTTCCGATCCGTCGATTAGCGAGGCATTGAGCAGGGGATTGATCACCGCCCCGATATCCGGCACACGCGGCCAGCTGGTCAGCGGGGAATTGCTATCGGGTTTATTCCTGTTGGCACCACATACGCATTATCCTCTGCATCAGCATCCGGCACTGGAAATCTACTATGTTTTATCTGGCGAGGTAGGTATCTGCCACGGCCGGAACAAATCGCCCATGCAGATAAAAGCCGGCGATTATTCGCTCACCCCGCCAAATCAGGTGCATAGCCTGACCACTGGCGATTCCCCTTGTCTGATCATTTTCACATGGACAGGTGATCTGGCGAATGAAAACTGGTGGTGGGACGAACAAGACGGCATATGGATGCGAACATGCTGGCAACGCGATGCCAAAGGCACATGGAAAGTCGCCAGAAAAGAGCATCTGGGCGATGATGTCATTGCCCATTCTGGAGATGCCTAAATAGCATGAAAGCCAAATTTCATGCGGCAAAGCTTCGCATTTTGAACATTTAAAAATGGCTTAATACCGCTGAAAGACTATAAAATTACAGAAACAGCGAAAAATCATGTCGATTTTAAAAAAATGATGAAAAATGCGTTTGCCGGTTCACATGCGGTTTTTTTATGTTATGATTTTCTAAAGATTAACTTCTGTTTTGGAGGAACTACATGTCACCAGAATTTAAAAACACTGATCCTGTTCTGGATCATTTAACACCATATGAACGTAAGACGCTTCTTAAAATGATCAGCAAAGGCGTTAGCCGGCGTGATTTTATGTCCTATATGATTGCGGCCGGGGCGAGTGTTGCCGCATCCGGCACTTTGTTTGGCGGGCTATCCGATGCATGGGCAAATACGCCTAAGCGCGGCGGCAAGATTATTTTTGCCGGTGATCAGCACGGCCCTGCCGATACGCTTGATCCAGCACTATATACCGCAGCGATTGATTACTTCCGCGGCCGTATGTTCTATGGATCATTGACCCGTCTGACCGATAGCCTCGGCTATGAGCCGGAGCTGGCAGAAGAAGTCATTCCTAACGAAAATGCCACCGTCTGGACATTCAAATTGCGTAAAGGCGTTGAGTTCCATAACGGCAAAACCATGACAGCCGATGATGTCATTTATACCATGAACCGTCACCTTGGCGCTAATTCCATTTCCAAGGCATCATCACTGGTATCCATGATTGACCGCTGGGAAAAGGTTAACGACTACGAAGTCCGCGCTGTGCTAAACTCACCAAATGCTGACTTGCCGATTGCGCTTGGCACATTCCACTTCAAGATTCTGGAAAACGGCGTGACTGATTTTGGAACCGCAAACGGTACCGGCCCTTATAAGGTCAAGGAATTCAAGCCGGGGGTTCGCACCATTGGTGTTCGTAATGAAAACTACTGGGGTGAAGGCGGCTATCTGGATGAGATTGAGCATTACGGCATTGGCGATTCCGTTGCCCGCTTGAACGCTTTCCTTGCTGGTGATATCGATGGCATGGTTAACGTTCCAGCCAAAGCAATCCCGCAAGTCCAGTCAACCGAAGGCAAAGACTTATGGTCACTGGAATCCGGCCGTTACATCAATCTGGTTCCACGTCATGATCTGCCAGAATCAAACAACCCGCATCTGTGGGCGGCCATGCAGCATCTGCAGGATCGCCAGCGTCTGGTTAAAGGCGTGCTTAAAGGCCAAGGTGGTCTGGGTAATGATCAACCAATTGGCCCAGCCTATTTTGACCATAGCCCTGACATTCCACAGCGTGAGCTTGATCTGGATAAAGCGAAATATCACTTCCAGAAATCCGGCATTGGTTCTTCACCGATTGAAGTCATCGCCGCAGAAGTCGGCCCCGGCGCGGTTGATCAGTGTCTGTTCATGCAACGTGAAGGTAAGAAAATCGGCATGAACTTTGACGTCAAACAGGTCACCACCGATGGTTACTGGGGTGCTGTCTGGCTCAAAGCTCCGATTTGTGTTGCTACATGGAACATGCGTCCAACAGCAAATATCATGCTGACGCTTGCATTCCAGGGTGACGCGGCATGGAACGAAACCCGCTGGAAGAGCGAGAAGTTCGACAAAACACTGGTTGAAGTTCGCGGCGTTACTGATCCAGCCAAGCGTAAGCAGATGTATCATGATCTCCAGATGGATGTTCATGAAAACTGCGGCATGAGCTTGCCTGCCCATCTTAACTATGTTGATGGCGTATCATCCAAGGTAAAAGGGCTGACACATGTTCCGCTCAATAACTTTGGTGGGGCGGAATCACCTGTCACCATGTGGCGTGACGACGCTTAATTCCATATCATAAAAGAATCCGGTCATGCACTGGCCGGGTTCTTTTCTTTTTCATAATATGATTGAACAGAATTCCTTATGCTTTCACTCATTATCAAACGGCTGGGTATTGGATTAATTACGGTTATTGCCGTGTCTTTAATCATCTTTCTGGGTACGAAAATCTTACCCGGTGATGCCGCGCAAATTCGTCTGGGGCAACAGGCCACCGTCGAAAATATTGCCGCTTTCCGCGCCCGACTAGGCCTTGATCAACCTTATTATATGCAATATCTGAACTGGCTGTACGGATTTTTCACCGGTGATATGGGGACTTCTCTAGCCAGCGATAAACCGATTACCGAGCTGATTTATGACCGTTATGAAAACACACTTTATGTGTCTACCCTGACCGCGCTTATCGGCGTTCCGATCTCACTGGCGCTTGGTATTTTTGCCGCCATGTTCCCCGGCAGCCTGTATGACCGTTTTCTAACCATGATTTCCGTATCGCTTGTTGCCTCGCCTGAGTTTTTAACCGCGACAATCCTTGTTCTTATTTTTGTCTTCGGGATTGGCTGGGGCAATGCTGTTGTGGTGGGTAGCATCGAAGGAAAAGGATTCTTTGAGCTCTACCGGCATTTTGCCATGCCCATTACCACCTTATGCTTTGTCATTGCGTCCCAGTTAATCCGGATGTCACGAGCGGCGGTGCTGAATGTCATGAACTCACCCTATATTGAAATGGCTATTTTAAAAGGTGTGCCGCGCAAGCGCATCATTTTCCGCCATGCTTTGCTGAATGCGATTGGCCCGATTGTTAATGTGGTTGCGCTCAACCTTGCCTATCTGGTCACCGGGGTGATTGTGGTTGAGGTGTATTTTGGCTATCCGGGGCTGGCGACATTGATTGTTCAGGGCGTACAGACACGCGACTTTGTTCTTATTCAGGGGCTGGGCATGCTGTTCTGCCTTACCTATGTCATATTGATGCTGATCGCTGATATTGCGGCGTTTGCATCCAATGCAAGATTGAGGCATCCGAAATGAGCAAGAGCAAGAGCAAACTCACGCAAGATCATTTTGTGGCGCCTTATGATGACAGCGTCAGCTTTGATGAATTGCCTGATGCCCCACCAAGAAGCAAATTCCGCTTCAGCTTTACCGGTTGGCTAGGGCTTATCATCGTCTGTTTCTGGGTTACTATCGCCATCACCGGCCCGTTTATTGCGCCTTATGGGGAAAACGACCTGCCTTTTCCTGATGCTTATAGTGAGTTTCAGGTGCCGCAACCCGGCGCATGGCTTGGCACGGATGTGACTGATCGTGATATTCTTTCGCGGCTGATTTATGGCGCGGGGCGAACCATTGGTATTGCCTTCCTCGCCACAACACTGGCCTATATCATTGGCGTTATTCTGGGGATTGGTGCGGCCATATCCAACCCCAAGGTTGATATGGTAATCAGCCGTATCAATGACGCTATTCTGAGCTTGCCGACCATTATGCTTGGCCTAGTTGTCGTGGCGGCTATTGGCTCATCCATTCCGGTGCTGATAAGTACCGCTGGCGTGATTTATGCGTCGGTTGTGTTCAGGCTGGCACGGGCGCTTGGGCAGGAAATCATGGTGATGGATTTTGTTGAGGCGGCACGCGTACGCGGCGAAGGGTTATGGTGGATCATCACCAAAGAAATATGGCCAAATGCCGCCATGCCGTTAATGACCGATTTTGGCTTGCGGTTGATTTACGTCATTCTGTTTGTTTCCAGCCTCAGCTTTCTGGGGTTAGGTGTTCAACCGCCGCAAGCGGATTGGGGATCAATGGTGCGTGAAAATCTGGGCGCATTGCAATATGGCACGTCAATCATTCCGGTGATTGCTCCGGCCATTGCCATTGCTACGCTGACGGTCGGCATTAATTTAATTGTTGATGATGTGTCGGCGTATAGCGGCGGCAAATTGTCAAAAAGGCTTTAATTCATGGCGAAAAAAACAACAGATCACCAGAATAATGATGTCGTTTTCGAAGCAAAAAACCTCAAGATAAATGCTATTCGTGATGATGGTAGTGAACTGCCTATTGTAAAAGGCGTTGATTTTCACGTCAGACGCGGTGAAGTGGTGGCGCTGATCGGGGAATCCGGTTCTGGCAAGACGACTATTTCGCTAGCCTCCCTCGGATATTGTAAACCGGGGTTAACATTTGCTGGCGGCGAAGCGCTATTCATGGGGCAGGATGTGTCCAAGATGACCACCGATGAATTGCGCCCTATTCGCGGTGAAAAGGTCGCTTATCTGGCACAAAGCGCGGCGGCAACATTCAATCCGTCTATCCGCATCAACGAACAAGTCACCGAAGCTCCTATCCTGCATAAAACAAAAACAAAGGCCGAAGCCGATAAAAAGGCGCTTGAGCTATATCATGCGCTTGAGCTTCCTGATCCGGAACATATTGGTAACCGGTATCCGCATCAGGTATCTGGCGGCCAGCTGCAACGTCTGATGGCGGCCATGGCGTTATGCGGTGATCCTGATCTGCTGGTGCTGGATGAGCCAACAACGGCGCTGGATGTCACCACGCAAATCGAAGTGCTGAAAGCATTTAAAACCGTGATCAAACAACAAGGCGCGGCGGCTATTTATGTGACACATGATCTGGCTGTTGTCGCACAGATTGCTGATCATATTGTGGTTTTATATAATGGTGAGGTCAAAGAAGCTGGCCCCACCAATGTTCTGATTAATTCGCCGCAACATCCCTATACCAAACGGCTGATGGATGCCATTCGTCCCCTACCCGAAGCCGGACAAGGCGAAGAAACCGATGATACCCATCAACGCGATATTCCGGCGCTTGAAGTCAATCAAATCGATGCCGGTTATGGTAAAATTGTTAATGGCATGCCGACCAGTCTTATCCTGAAAGATGTTAATGTTTCGATCAAGCGCGGTAAAACCGTTGGAATTATTGGCGAATCCGGATGCGGAAAATCAACCCTTGCGCGGGTATTTGCCGGATTACTACCGCCTGCAAATGGTGACATATTGCTGGATGGAAACCCATTAGCACCATCGTTAAAACAGCGATCCAGAGAAGAATTACGGAAAATCCAGTTTGTTTACCAGATGGCTGATACAGCGCTTAATCCGCGCCAGCGTATCGGTGATATTGTGGGGCGGCCGCTTGAGTTTTATCATGGCCTTTCCGGAAAAAAGAAAACACAACGTATTCATGAATTGCTGGAAATGGTGGAATTGCCGCCACAATTTGCCGAACGCTATCCCCATGAATTATCAGGCGGCCAAAAACAGCGCATTAATCTGGCAAGGGCATTAGCTTCAGACCCTGAAGTCGTGCTTTGTGATGAGGTTACATCCGCGCTTGATACGATTGTTGGGGCGAATGTGATTGAGTTGCTAAAACGGCTTCGCCGTGAGCTTGGGGTGTCTTTTGTCTTTATTAGCCATGATCTGTCAACAGTAGCGTCTTTTGCTGATGAGATTGTTGTGCTTTATGCCGGACGTGTTGCAGAACAGGGGCCAACAGATCAGGTGCTATCGCCGCCTTATCATCCCTATACGCGATTGCTGATCTCATCGGTGCCGGAACCGCGTGTTGGCTGGCTGGAAGATATGACCAAAACCAAAGAAGCCATTTCGGGGATTTCCGGTGCGGTTGATATCAATGCCAAAGGCTGTCCATTTTATAAACGATGCCCACATGCCATTACCGGAACATGTGATACGACCCCACCGCCACGGCAAATTGATAAACACAATCATATCATTGAATGCCATCTGGATATCAAAGACCTGCTCTAGATTACTGGCTCTAAATTTCTGGCTCTAAATGACGGGTTTTTTATGTTGTTTGATGTGTTGACTTCCTTTTGCGATTTTGCGTAAGGTTAAATATACATTACTGTACATTACTTATCATTTTTAGGACTTATCATTTTTAGGACTAATCATTTTTGGGGGCGGAAATGAAATCACATTATCGGGTCGTGGTCATTGGTGGCGGCGTTGTGGGATCATCGGTTTTATATCATCTGGCTAAATTTGGCTGGAGCGATGTTTGTATGCTGGAACGGTCGGTTCTGACCGCTGGTTCATCATGGCATGCCGCTGGCGGCATTCATGCGCTAAATGCTGATCCGAATATTGCTTCTTTGCAAGCCTATACCATTGATCTGCTTTCCGAAATCGAAGAAGAAAGCGGCCATAATATCGGCTTGCACATGACTGGTGGATTGACCATGGCTGGCACGCCTGACCGTTGGGAATGGTTACAATCCGCGTATCGGGTGTTCCAGTCTATCGGCATCAGCGATTGCCGGTTAGTCACCCCAGAAGAAGCAGGCGAGCTGAACCCGATTATGTCAACAGAAGGATTGCTGGGCGGAATGTGGGCTGACCGGGAAGGATATATCGATACCACCGGAACAGTTCATGCCTATGCCATAGCCGCCCGCAAACGCGGGGCTGAATATTATGAACATACCAAAGTAGAAACGCTGGAACAGACCAAGGATGGCTGGCGCGTCAACACCGATAAAGGCACCATTACCTGTGAACATGTGGTTAATGCTGGCGGATTATGGGCAAAACAGCTTGGCCGGATGGCTGGCATTGAATTGCCAGTATCACCATTGAAGCATCATTATCTGGTATCTGATTCCATTCCTAAACTGGAAGAAATTGATTTTGAAGTCCCGATGACCGTTGATCTGGAAGGCTTTACCTATCTGCGGCAGGATCAGAATGGCATTTTATTAGGCATTTATGAAATTGATCATGAACACTGGGCGATGGATGGCGCGCCGTGGGATTACGGCATGGAACTGTTTCAAGAACAGACCGACCGCATTGAAAATGAACTTATCATGGGGTTTGAGCGCTATCCCGTGTTGCAGGATGTTGGCGTAAAAACATGGGTCAATGGCGCGTTCACATTCTCACCCGATGGCAATCCGCTGGTCGGGCCTGTACCGGGGAAACCCGGTTACTGGTGCGCTTGTGCGGTGATGGCCGGATTCCTGCAAGGTGGCGGCGTTGGTAAATCACTGGCCGAATGGATTATCCATGGCGAACCGGAAGCCGATGTTTACGGCATGGATGTGGCACGTTACGGCGCATTTGCCGAAAACAAGCAATATATCAAGCAAACCACTGGCCAGTTTTATTCGCGCCGGTTTGTTATGACCTATCCGAATGAACAACTGCCTGCGGGCAGACCGCTGAAAATGACGCCAGCATCTAGCGATATGACCGCGGCCGGATGCCGTTGGGGGGTGAGCTGGGATTTGGAAGTCCCATTATATTTTGCCCCTGACGGATTTAGCGAAACCCCGTCTCTGAAACGGTCAAATGCATTTGATCTGGTAGGGGATGAGTGTCGTGCTGTGCGCAACTCTGTCGGTTTGCTGGATATTTCCGGGTTTTCCCGATTTGAGATATCAGGCGCAAATGCAGAAACATGGCTTAATCGCGTCATGGCCGGACGTTTGCCCAAACCCGGGCGGGTCAAGCTGTCACCTATGCTGAGCGAAGAAGGTAAGCTGAAAGGTGATCTAACCATATTCAACTGGGGTGATGGTACATACTGGATTATGGGGTCATATTACTTGCGGGCATGGCATATGCGCTGGTTTAATGATCATATGATGGATGGCGTTACCATTCGTGATCTGGGTGAGGAAATGGCCGGGTTCTCGCTGGCTGGCCCTAAATCGCGTGAAGTCATTATGCGGCTTACTGATGGCGATATTGAAAACCTGCCTTTCCTTGGCTGCGGGGCGTTTGATATCGGGCTTATTCGTGCCAAGGTTGGCCGGTTATCGGTAGCGGGTGAATTGGGGTATGAAATCAATTGCCGGATGGGTGATCATATTGCCTTGCGGCGAAGCCTGCTGGCGGCAGGGGCGGCATCTGATATTCGTGAATATGGTTTTAATGCCATGCTTTCGCTACGGCTGGAAAAAAGCTTTGGCATCTGGTCAGCGGAATTCACGCAAGGCTATACCCCTGGCATGACTGGCATGGATCGCTGGATTGACTGGGATAAAGACGATTTCATCGGGCGCAAGGCGGCTATCGCTGAACGTGATGGCACCCCCCCCGAACAGATACTGGTCACGCTGGACATAGATGCCGGTGATGCCGATGCCAGCGGCTATGAGCCAGTCTGGTCAGATGGCGAACTGGTGGGCTTTGTCACATCTGGCGGATATGGCCATACGATTAAAAAATCACTGGCTATGGCATTGGTGAATGCTGATCTGGCTAAAGAAGGCACAAAACTATCTGTTCATATCGTTGGCGTGGAAAGACAGGCTACGGTGATTGCGCCTTCGCCTTATGACCCTAATGGAAACGCGATGCGATGACAGATCATATTGCGGCTTAGTTTGTTTTTATCTGTAATGGTTTACCGGAGCAATGCTTTTACCCATGGATAGCATCCCCCCGCAAGACATGACCAGAATCCGCAAAGGCAATATCAAAGTCCTGCGTGAAGATTGGATAAGGGTAGCTAGCGATTTGCTGATCAGCAAAGGGATTGATCACGTTAAAATACAGAATATTGGCAAAAAGCTGAATGTGTCACGATCAAGTTTTTATGGATATTTTAATGATCAGAATGACCTGCATAATGCCCTTCTGGATGAATGGCATAATCGCAATACCGTTAATCTGATAGCGGAAACAACCACGGTATGCGCAACCATCACCGAAGCCGTGTTAAGGGTATTTCGCTGTGCCGTTAATTCGGCAAGATTTGATATTCCGATGGATTTTGCGATACGTGACTGGGCGCGAAAATCACCAGTTATCGCCCGCCGCGTCATTGCATCCGACACTAACCGGATCAACGCGCTAACCGCCATGTTTGAACGATATGGCTATTCATTGATGGAAGCAGAAACC
The DNA here is from genome assembly GCA_018701255.1 of Alphaproteobacteria bacterium. Lineage (GTDB taxonomy): Bacteria > Pseudomonadota > Alphaproteobacteria > Puniceispirillales > UBA1172 > UBA12202. Next base: position 21,515 of record JABIWM010000152.1, read on the forward strand.
CGCGCCCGTGTTATTTATTTTATGCAAACCGGATATAATGATGCCGTCATAAAAGAAGACATGATCAAACGACTAACGCTGACGCCATATTATGTTCAGATATTTACCGGACAGACAGCAAGCCAGAGCGAGTTGGATGCGTTTACCGATTATGTGGCAAGCGTTAATAATTCATGAGTAAGGCTATTGGCGGCTGATCTGATCTGAATAAATGATGTAATTATGATTGTCTTGATCATATTTAATGCTAGCATAATATGGATATGGATATGATATTTGACAAATGACACAAAAAACCAATAGCTCTGATCCGCTGCTTACGCCTTTCCGTATTGGCAGGAAAACGATAAAAAACCGTATATTCAGCACGGGGCATGCGTTAAGCCATGCTAGCCATGGCCGCGCCACCGATACCACATTGCGCTATCAGATGGAAAAAGCCAAAGGCGGCATCGGGTTGTCTTTTGTTGGCGGTTCAGGAACGATTTCTGTTGATACGGCACCGGTTTTTGACCAGCTGATTATTGATGATGCGATTATGCCATTCTTTCAACAGCTTTCAGATTTTTATCATAGCCATAACGCCATTTTGATGACCCAGATCACCCATCTTGGCCGCCGGACAAATAGCAAAGCGGGCGAATGGCTGCCTATGATATCGGCATCAGCCAATCGGGAAGTGCTGCATCGTGGCTTTCCACGCGAAATGGACGAAGACGATGTTTTCCGTATTGTTCGTGATTTTGCCAACGCCGCTAAGCGGTGCAGGGATAGCGGTCTGGATGGACTGGAAGTCATAGCATCTGGCCATCTGATGGACCAATTCTGGTCGCCTGTTACCAATCAACGCTTTGATAAATATGGCGGATCATTGGAAAACCGGATGCGGTTTAGCCGCATGGTATTTGCCGCGATGCGTGAAGCGGCGGGGGATGATTTCCTGCTTGGTGTGCGCATGACCATGACCGAACAGGATCATGACAAAAACGGATTATCCGAGGCAGATAATATTGATATTGCGTCCTGCCTAAAAAATGATGAGGTGATTGATTTTCTCAATCTGGTGTCTGGCCGCATTGATAGCTTGCCGCGATTGACCAGTTATATGCCCGGCATGGCGGCACCGCTTTCGCCATTTCTGGAACAAGCCGGACGGTTCAAACAAGCCATCAATTTGCCCATATTCCATGCCACCCGCATCAATGATCTGTCTACCGCTCGCTATGCCGTGACGGAAAACGTGATTGATATGGTGGGGATGACGCGCGGACATATTGCTGATCCTTATATTGTGGCAAAACTGGAACGCGGTGACGAAGACCGGATCAGAACATGTGTGGGGTCAACCTATTGTTCCAATTATGGCTATTGCATCCAGAATCCGGCCACCGCCCGCGAAGCCACCCTGCCCCATGTGATTAGCAAAACCGAAGACGCGGCCAAAACCGTTGTCGTCATTGGTGGCGGCCCTGCCGGATGCGAAGCCGCGCGAGTTGCCGCCGAACGTGGCCATCATGTCATTCTGTTTGAGGCATCTGACCGTCTGGGCGGCCAGATAAATCTGGCTGGCAAGGTAGGTTGGCGCAAGGATTTAAACAGCATTACCGACTGGCTAGCCGCCGAATGTCACCGGCTTGGCGTTGATATCAGATGCAATCAGTTTGCTAATGAAGCCATGATTCTAGCCGAAAATCCGGATGTGGTGATCATGGCAACCGGCGGCATCCCGCATACCGAATGGGTAGAAGGCAACGCCAATATTCTGACCACATGGGATGTATTATCTGGCATGGCATCCCCCGAAGGGAATGTGTTTATTCATGACCAGACCGGATTGAATGTTGCTATGGCGGCAACGGATTATCTGTCTGAAAAAGGCGTGCAGGTGACGCTAAACACTCAGGATGCATATATCGGCCATGAAGCCATGCGGCTAGAAATGTCGCCATTCATGAAACGGTTTTATGAACGCGGGGTTATCATGCAGCCGGATCATGAGCTTATTCGTGCTGATGCCCAGAACAATCAGGTCAGAGTGACAATCCGCAACATGCATACCGCCGCGCTATCCGAACATGACTATGATCATATCATTGTTGAGGCAGGAACATTGCCGAATGATGAGCTGTTTTATGCCATGCGTGAAGGCGCATGCAATAAGGGCGTGATTGATCTGGATCGCATGGCATCCGGACAACCGCAACCGGTGTATGATGCGGACGAAGGCTATCATCTGTATCGGATTGGCGATGTTGTGGGTAGCCGTGATATTCATTGTGCCATGCTGGATGCGCTTCGCATCTGTGCCAGATTGTAGTTATATGGGTTTCATACGCCGTATTCCCCCACTCTATCGCGCGATCATTATCATTCTGTTTGGCATATTTGCGTTTGATTTAATGGGAGTATTTGTCCGTATTCTGGGCAAGGAATTTCCCATTTTTCAAGTCAGTGCTATGCGAAATATTTTTGGGGTTATTCCGCCATTAATGCTGGTTCTGGCCGCCCGGTCAATGACTGGCCTGCGCAAAATATGCACCCCTTATCTTATCGGGTTATGTGCATTTCGCGGCATAACGGTCATTTTTGCCCAGATTAGCTATTATACAGCGTTAAGCCATATTGCCTTTGCTACCGCAACAACACTGGCATTTGCCGGGCCAATGTTTATTACCGCCTTATCGGTTCCGGTTCTTGGGCATAGGGTTGGGTTCTGGCGCTGGAGCGCGGTTATACTGGGTTTTGTCGGGGTTATTGTTATCATGCGGCCGGGGGCAGATGTTTTTGATATGTATGCTATCCTGCCTGTTCTTGCGGCTATCGGCTATGCGATTTCTTCGATCACGATCCGGCTTTTCCCCAAAGATATAGGGTCAAGCGAAATACAGCTTATGACACAATTCTTCTCGCTTGGTTTTTCTGTCATTGTTCTGTTTGCTTTTTCCAGCCCTGTTCCTATCACCACCGTTGATGACTGGCTCAAATTCATCATTGTCGGGCTATGTGGCGGCATTGGCGTATTATGTCTGGTCACGTCATACAGGCTGGCCGAACCCGGACAGGTTGCCCCGTTTGAATATTTGGGTATCCCTATCTCATTCATTCTGGGTTATGTGTTTTTCACCGAAGCCCCGTTTAATCAGCTGATCCCCGGTGTATTTCTGATCATTGCTGCCGGATTAATTATCGTCTGGCGGGAAAGACGGCTTAAATTGGTTTGATGTTATCAGGATGTTGCCGCACGAAGCCATCCCAGACCATCCTCAACAGTATTCCGTGGTTTATATTCTGCCCCGATAAAACCATCATATCCATGCGCATCCAGCCAAGAATAAATGCGCTGATAATCCACATCACCATGATCAGGTTCCGCTCTATCCGGGATGGCGGCAATCTGAACATGTCTTACCCATGGCAGACAAAAATCAAGTTCAGCCAGAATATCGCTGTCCTTGCCCTTCATGCCGTCCATGTGGTTAATCATTCGCCCCACATGATAGCAATCAAACATCAGGCCGGTATTAGATGCCGATAATGATCTCAGTATATCCACCGCCTGTCGGGGTGTGTTCAAAATATATCCGGGAACATCCAGCGGATTAATGGCTTCTATCCATATTTCAATTCCATGTGGTTCTGCCCATTGCGCGGAAAAGGCCAGCATGTCGATAAAATGATCATGATATTCCTGATTTGGCCACGCTTTATCTGATAATGTGTAATCGGATAACGCTTTACCAGCCATGACATGCACCGCTTTTGCACCAATCTGGCTGGCATAGGTGATGGCATCCCGAATACCTTGTCTGGCCTCGTCCTGTCTGGCCGGAATTGCACAAAGCCCGAACTCATCCTTATTAATATCACCGCGCGGCGTGTTTAATGCCAGCATCGGCAATCCTGTCTGATGCAGCGCCGCTATCACGGCATCTGTTGCATGATCATATGGCCAGTGACATTCCACGGCATCAAATCCAGCCGCATGTGCCGCAAAAATAGCATCAGGCAATGGTAATTCCGACCACAGGAACCCCAGATTGGCAGAAAATCGCGGCATTTATATCCCTTTATGAATATGGCACCCTGATATGGAAAAATCATATTGCCTTTTGCATGGAACAGGTAAAGTATAGCCCATTAGCATATTTAGGATAAGTATCATGTCACGCATTGTTTATGTAAATGGAAATTATGTACCAGAAAACGAAGCTACGGTTTCTGTTTTTGATCGCGGCTTTGTCATGGCTGATGCCATTTACGAAGTCACCGCCGTGATGGACGGCAAGATGATTGAATTCGATGGTCATATGGCACGGATGCAGCGTTCGCTTGATGAACTGGATATCGCCTATAAGGTCAATTATGATGACATGCTGGCTATCCACCGTGAGATGATTACCCGCAACAATCTGGTATCTGGCGGCATTTACATTCAGATCACACGCGGTAATCCGGGTGATCGGGATTTCCTGTTCGAAGATGGTGATGCCATTACCCCGACGATAGTTCTGTTCACACAGGAAAAGCCAGACCCACGCAATAATACAAACATGGAATCCGGCTGGCATGTCATGACCATGGATGATTTGCGCTGGCATCGCCGTGATATCAAAACCGTTCAGCTGTTATGGCCATCGCTTGCCAAAACAGCGGCTATCCGTTCGGGTTTTGATGATACATGGATGGTTGAAAACGGCACTATCACCGAAGGTACATCAAACAATGCCTATATTATCAAAGACGGCGTGATTATTACCCGCCAGCTTTCCCATGATATCCTGCATGGCATTACCCGTGCATCCTTACTCCGCTATGCAAAAGACCGCCAGATGACTATCGAAGAACGGCCTTTTACCGTGGATGAAGTCAAAGCCGCAGACGAAGCTTTTGTTACCTCAGCCTCAACATATGTCACCCCTATCATATCTATTGACGGGGTAAATATTGGCAATGGTGCTCCGGGCAAACATGCGCTTGAACTTCGTCAGGTTTATATTGAGGAAAGCTTGAAAGCGGCTATATGATCAGCATCTTTAAGCGTTTCTGGCCATGGATCGTTCTTGCCGTTACTGGGACGGCATGGGGGCTAACATTCTCGGTTACGAAAATGGCGACCGATACCGGCGCGGCGGTTATAGGCATAGCGTTCTGGCAAACTCTGCTCAGTGGCATCATGCTGATGATTTATGCCTATATCCGGAATGGCCATATCGGGATAAAATGGCGGCATTTGCCGCTGATTGCCGTTGTATCATTAACCGGTGTTCTGGTGCCGGGGCTTATTTTTTATGAAGCAACACGCCATGTTCAGCCGGGCATTCTTGCCATTGCTGACACATTGGTGCCGATGATGACCTTTGCGCTGGCCTTATTCATAGGACTTGAAAAAAGCTCTATCAAGCGGCTAGCCGGATTGATTGCCGGCATTACCGGTATATTGCTACTGGTTCTTCCCGATAGTAGCCTGCCTGATCAGGCGGCCACATTCTGGGTGCTAATCTCATGCCTTGGCGCTACTTGTTATGCGGTTGAAAATCTGATTATAGATGCTTATCAACCTGCGGATTTAGGGCCGATACGGCTATCCGTGGGAATGAATATTTTTGCCGCCTGCATCCTGTTTCCGGTGGCGCTGATGACTGATCATTTCTTTATCCCGCAATTTCCGTTCGGCGTGCTGGAATGGTCGCTTTTGTCTATTGCGTTGATATCGGCGATTGGATATTCGTCTTTTGTTTTTCTTATTGTGACGACTGGCCCTGTTTTCGCCTCGCAAGTTGGCTTTATGGTCACTATTACCGGCGTGTTATGGGGGGTTATTATTTTTCAGGATGAATATTCTGGCACCGTCTGGCTTGCACTGATTATCATGATGGCAGGTCTGGCTTTGGTGACTCCGCGTAAAGACAAAACCCCTGCCCCGCCATTACCGCCATCAGGGGTGAAACCTTTTCCATCACCAAAGGAATGATATTCTTATCACTTAGTCATTGACCCGCTTGCATGCATTGGGCATCCTGTTTCTACATGCAACTAAATTGTTGAGGATTATGACACTTAAATCAGATCAGAATAGCAACACGCTTGAAAATAACACAATCACACCTGATCAGGTGCAGTTCTGGGATAAGGAACATATCATCCATCCGTGGAGCGATTTATCCGACAGCCCCCCTGACATGACGCAAATCCAGAAAGCTAAAGGCATCTATCTGGAAGACGGTCATGGTAACAAAATGATAGATGGCCCCGGCGGTATGTGGTGCGTGAATATTGGCTATGGTCGCCGTGAAATGGCTGATGCTATTGCCAATCAAGTCATGACCATGACCTATTCGAGCCCGTGGTTCACCTCTAATCAGCCATCGGCGCTACTTGGTAAGCGCATTGCCGAAAAAACCCCCGGTGATCTGAACTCAATGGTTTTTACCAATGGCGGGTCTGATGCGGTTGATACGGCGTTACGCTTTGTGATGTACCGCAATAATATTCTGGGCAGACCAGAGAAAAAGCAAATTCTCTGCCGTGAAAAAGGCTATCACGGCTCATCGTTTCTGGCGGCCAGCGTGTCTGGCACCGGCCGCGAACATGATCGCCAGTTTATGGATACTCACCAAGATATCGTACAGATGCTTCCGAATATTAACCCCTATTTACGACCCGAAGGCATGTCTGCCGAAGACTGGTGCGACGCCAAAGTCAAGGACATGGAAGATCGTATTCTTTCTGTTGGGGCGGATAAAATTGGTGCTTTCATTGCCGAACCTATCCTGTCATCAGGTGGGGTTATTATTCCACCACCCGGATATCATAAACGCACCCGCGAATTATGCCGCCAATATGACATCGTCTATATCTCTGATGAGGTAGTAACCGCATTTGGCCGGTTGGGGCACTGGTTTGCTTCTGAATCCGTGTTCGGCATTATTCCGGATATCATTACATGCGCCAAGGGGCTGACATCCGGTTATGTTCCCATGGGGGCGGCGATTATATCGGATGCCTTAATGAAGGATTTTGATAAACCCGAAGGCGCCGCACGGCCGTTTACCAATGGCTATACCTATTCTGGCCATCCGGTGGCCGCGACTGCTGCGTTAACCAATATGGATATCATGGAACGCGAAGGTATTCTTGCCCATGTGCAGGACGTAGCCCCGCATTTCCAGCAACGCTTGCGGGATATTGGGGACAAATACGATATTATCGGCGATGCCAGAGGCGAAGGTTTGCTTGGTTGTCTGGAAGGCGTGGCGGCATCTGGTGTATCCGAAGAAAAGAAGCTCCAGATTGACAGCAATTTTGGCTATATGATGGACGAAGCCTGTGAGAAACGGGGGCTTCTGGTCAGACCAATTATTAATATGTGCGTGTTCTCACCGCCACTGATTATTACCCGTGATGAAATTGATGCCATGTTCAATATTCTTGAAGAAGCCGTGATTGAGGTGCAGGATAAACTCAAATCTTAACGCCCATATCCTTTGCGTTTGCTATTTAGATTGATTTTGGCATTATAAAAGTAATAAAAAATAATTCTTATCTGATAGGAGGAGATGATGAAGACATTAAAAACACTTATTGCATCAGCGGCTATTACAGCTATCGGCGGTATGGGCGCAACATATGCAGAAGACTCAGAGCTGGTGATTTTTGATTGGGGTGGGTACGAAGACCCTAACTTCTTCCCTGATTATATCGAAAAGCACGGCATGTCACCGACTTATAGCTTTTTCACCGACGAAGAAGAAGCTTTTCAGAAAATGCGTGCCGGATTCAGAGCTGATCTGGGTCACCCATGTTCACAAAGTGTTGTGAAATGGCGTGAGGCAGGCATGCTGGAGCCGATTGATACATCACGTCTATCGCGCTGGGATGACGTTATTTCTGAGTTTAAAACCATTGACGGGTTCAATACCGACGGCAATCAATGGGTAGTGCCAGTTGATTGGGGTTTAACCGCATTAACATATAGAACTGATCTTGTGGATGCCGCAGACACCGTATCACTGCATTCATTTGCTGATCCGAAATTTGCCGGCAGAGTATCCCTGCCTGATAATGTTGATGATGCCTATGCGCTTGGCTATCTGGCCGTTGGTATCAGTGACTGGAACAAAGCAACCGATGCCGATTTCCAGAAAGCATCTGACTTCTTGCGGAAAGTTCACCAGAACATCCGGACATACTGGGCAGATGGGGCAGAAATCAGAAGCCTGATGGCATCTGGCGAAGTCACCCTGTCTTGGTCGTGGAACGAAGTTGGCGTTATTCTGGAAAGCGAAGGCCATCCGGTAGCCATTAACGAAGATACCACCGAAGGCAAGTCCACATGGCTGTGTGGTTATGTGATCCTGAAAGACGGTCAGGGTAACAAAGACAAGGCTTATGATTTCCTTAACGCATGGCTGGATGAGCGCTCAGGCGAATATATGGTCAATGAGTGGGGTTATGGACATTCCAATGCGATGGCTATGGACAAGCATGGCCCCGGTGCCGGATTTGGAACTCTGGAAAGCTATTCAGAAGGAACATTATGGCAAGCCCCGGTTAGCGCTGATCACAGAGAAAAGATGATTGCCGAGTTTGAATTGATTAAAGCCGGCTTCTGATTTTTGACTGATATGAATACAGAACAGGCGGCTTATGTCGCCTGTTTTTTTATGTGTTAATTCAACACTAATAAAGATGAGCTTCGCCACCCGACTCTGATCGTCTCACCCAGATCATAGACATAACGGCCAGATGTATTTCGCATGGAAACCATAATATCCTTATCGCTATTCGGCAAAGACAGCGTGTAATAAGACATATCACCATAGTAATCGACATTTTTCACTATTGATGAAAACTCATTCTCAGCCTTATCTTTTTTGTTATATAAAATGGTAAACATTTCCGGACGAAACCCGACACATAGCTGATCAAGTGATGTATCCTCAGGGATGATATCACGGGGGAATGAAATCTGACCCAGCGATTCTACATCGACCACGATACTGGTTTTGTTTTTCGATATACATTTCCCTTCAAGGAAATTCATAACGCCGATAAATGACGCTACCCGTCTGCTAACCGGTTTATCATAGATTTCCTGCGGCGTGCCTAGCTGGGCAATATTACCGTCAAACATAACGGCAATCCGGTCGCTCATGATCAATGCTTCTTCCTGATCATGGGTAACCAGAATAAAGGTAATGCCCAATGTGCGTTGAATACGTCGCAATTCATCCTGCATCTGTTCCCGCAGTTTTTTATCCAGCGCTGATAGCGGTTCATCCAGCAACAGCACTTTCGGTTCAAGGATTAAGGCGCGTGCCAAAGCCACCCGTTGCCGCTGGCCACCGGAAAGCGCGTAGGATGGTCTGTCGTAATATCCGTCCAGATCAACCATTTTAAGCATGGCATCAACACGTTCGCGCAATTCCGCTTTAGGCAGGCGCTGTTTGATCAAGCCATAGGCTACATTTTCACCAACATTGAGATGTGGGAAAATCGCATAAGATTGAAACACCATATTGGTCGGGCGTTTATTGGCATCAACACCATTCATGGATTGCTGATTAATAACGACCACGCCATCATCCGGCACTTCCAGCCCGGCGATCATCCGCAACAATGTTGTTTTCCCGCATCCGGATGGCCCAAGCAGAGAGAAAAATTCGCCCTTGGCAATATTAAGATCAATGCCTTTGACTACTTCGAGTTTACCAAAGCTTTTCCTGATATTGCTGAGCTCAACCATCTGTTCATGCATTTGCTCATTCATCATGTTTTTCGATGCCATAACGACTATCCCTTTTCATGCGGTCTTATTCATGACTATGACTTACCAATCAGCTTTTCAGACTTGCGCCGGTAATATTCAAACACAGCTAGCAGAATGAGCGAGATCAACAGCAAGATAAACCCTAACGCCATTATGCTTGGTAATTTTGACGGAAAGCGCAATTGCGCCCAGATATAGACAGGCAGAGTCGGTTCAACTCCTGTCAGAAAAAACGCGATAACAAACTCATCAAGCGAAATGGTGAAACAGATCAGAATACTGGCAATCACCCCCGGCTTAACCAGTGGAAAGATCACCCGCCGGAATGTGCCAAATCTGGTTTCGCCCAGATCAAGCGAGGCTTCTTCTATGCTTCTATCCATATTGTTAAACGCGGAATACAGAATAGACACGGAAAACGGCGTACAGATAAGGATATGACCAAGAATAACCGTCCATATATTGAGCGACACCCCTAGCTGTATCAAGACAATCAGCAAGGCCACCCCGATAATAATCTCAGGCAGGAATAATGGCGCCATGATCAGACCAAAGCTTGGCCGTTTACCAATAAAATCATGCCTTGCCATGGCTCTGGCCGTTAAAATACCGAAACAGGTGCTAATCACCGCCGCCGTGACCGCAATAATCAAAGAGTTTTTCAGGGCGCGATGAAGCGTGTTTTCAGACATTAATCCGATAAACCAATCCATGGTAAAACCGGATAACGGGAACGCAATAATCGAGCTGTCATTAAATGCAAAAAGTGGCAATAGCATAATCGGTGCATAAAGAAACACCAGATAGATAACGACAAAAGTAAACAGAAAGACCGATGGCTTTTTCATTGTGTCTGCTTCCTCAAATAGCGGCGATTGAAGAATAAGAATCCTAATGAAATTAGCAAGACTGTCATCAGCGAGGTGATGGCTAACGCCGCACCAAGCGGCGCATTATTGGCTTTAGAAAATTGCACCTGTATCATATTGGCAATCATCAAACCATCTTTGCCGCCAACCAGTTTTGGCGTCACATAATCACCAATCGTTGGAATAAAGACAATTAACGCCGCCGAAATAATCCCCGGCATGGCCAGTGGTAATGTCACACGGAAAAAGCTACGGATAGCGGAATCCCCTAAATCCTTGGCGGCTTCCAGCATGGAACGATCAATCCGTTCCAGAGAAACAAAAATAGGCAGAATAGCAAAAGGCGCCCACGCATGAGCCAGCGCAATAACAACCGCATTCGCATTATAAAGAATAAAGGATAACGGTTCCTCAATCAGATTAAGCGATAGAAGGCTAGAATTAACAACCCCATTATACCCCAGAATAATTTTCCACAGAAAAATCCGTAACAGATAACTGGTCCAGAAAGGAATGGTAATCAGAAACAGCCAGATCGCTTTATATTTGCCGCCATAAAACGAAATATAATAGGCCATGGGAAAAGCCAGAAGAACAGTAACCATCGTAACGAAAAGCGAAATACTAACCGACCGCTTAATCAGCATAACATAGACAGGATGCGAAAAAATATCCCTGTAATTGTTCAAGGTCGGTGTGCGATCAAGGTCCAGATAATCCTGTGTCCATAAACTAAGGGCAATCATCAAGAAAAGCGGTGCCAGCAATAGCAGGAACCCAAATAGAAAGGGCCCGCCAATTAAACGCCATCCCGCGAAAGATCGTTTCCATTTTGTGCCAAAAGATGAACGTAATGCCATGTACATTCCTTCATGAATTCCTTCAACTTCATTTCTACCTTAGCATAATGCAGGAATAGACAAAGTATAAATCCACACTTTTTAAATAAATGATTACCAGTATTTTTTTTGAAATAAATCACGCTGCCGGAACGAATAGGTATTTGTGATAGGGCAATCATTGATGCCTTCATGCGTGCCTTTTGGACAATACCCATACTGGACACATGCTGGCCAAATCGCTCTATCAACAACATGTAACTCAATGATCTGGCTGATTTAGTCAGATAGCGAAAGGAAAAAGCGATGAAACTACAACTAAAAGAACTGCTTATTGCTACTGCGGCTACGGCTACTCTGGCTAGTGGAATTGCACCTGCACCAAAATGAAGATACCTGCAATGGCGGACGGCATGTCACGCAAAGGCGCACTGCATGCGCTTGATCGTAATCTTCCTACTAGCTAACCACTATAATCCTGCACGGCTTCTTGCGGTGCCGGATTATGACTAATTACATGAGATTTTAGAACAATGACGGAACATTCCCACACGACTAATACCGGTGCCATTAATGCTCGCAATAGTATTGATACATATTTGCCACATGCGGTGGGTGTTGGCTTCAAGCCCCAGCATCTATCCGCCATAATGCAGGATTCCAGCGGCGTGGACTGTCTTGAAATTCATGCAGAAAATTACATGCTTGATGGCGGCCAGCGCAAAGCCATGCTGGAACAACTGGCAATGGATTTTCCCATATCATGCCATGGTGTCGGGCTTTCTATTGGCGCGCCCCAACCGCTAAATACCGCGCATCTGAAACGCTTGGTTAAATTGCTGGACTGGCTTCAGCCTGCTGTGTTTTCAGAACATCTGGCATGGAGCACCCATGGTGACATATTCTATAATGATCTGTTGCCAATGCCTTATACTAAATCGGTGCTTGATAAGGTTATGGTATGCGTTCGGCATCAACGTGACCGCTGGCATAGGGGCGGTCAGCGGCCAGATATTCCTGCGCTGGTAAAACATAATTATGCGGTGATTGATAGGTTATCGCACCGGATGTTCAGCACCATTTATATTAGAGTCAGACATATTAGCACCAGACATATTATCATTAGTTGATTTAACCATTTGCGGTGCCGGTTCATCAGCACAATTCATGACCGGAAACATGGATTTCAACCGGTGATGATATTGCCCTACTCCGCTTTCCAGTTCGGACAGCATAATGCCATCAAAAGCGCTGGATTTCATAGCTTCATATGACCACTCAATCAGATGCATGTCTTCTATGCCGGTAATCGCATCAATGCGGGCGGCCAGATGCCGTGCGACGCGTGTCACCCGATCTTCGTTTGGTCGGGCATAACTCGCTGACCGCTGAATACTGGTTCCAGTAGTCATCGGAATATCCTGATAAAAGATAACACTATCCGGATAAAGTCCAATCACCTGATTAGGAAATAGCAAAATATAATGCCATGCTTTCGGCAATGATGCCCATGGTTCTGGTAAATGCTGAATAAGGTTCCGGTAGTTGCGCGTTGACCACATATATGACGGTGACGGGTTAAAATTTCCAACCGATAACGCGGTATCGCCTGTAAGATGATAATCCTGATAATCCTTGCCATACAAATCCTGCAATCCCGGATGGGCAATCGGTACATGATAGCCTTCGTTGTCAACATCACGGATAGCTTTCCAGTTCACGTTCCATATCTCAGACTTAAATGGCGCGGTTGCCGGTACCAGATCAGCCAGTTGTTGTGGCTGGATAAGCGCGTCATGCGGTGCCATGATCTCTTTCACGCTAGGCTGATGCCCGGGCTTGAAACGGATAAAAATAAACCCTTGCCAAATCTCACACTCAATGGGTTTTAATCCCCATTCCACCGGATCAAGATCGGGCAGAGTTCTTGGCCGTGCCGGTGAGCGCAAAGTGCCGTCCAGATTAAAGCTCCATCCATGGAACGGACACACCATCGCGTTTTTACAAATTCCATTTTCTTCGGTGACAACACGCGACCCCCGATGCCGGCATAAATTATGAAAGGCGCGAATAACCCCATCTTCGCCACGGATAATAAGCGCACGTTCACCAACCAGATCAAAGGTAGTAAACTGGCCTTTTTCGGGAATATCATTGCTATGGCAAACCATTTGCCAGTGGCGCCGAAACAGCGTTTCTGATTCCAGCGCAAACAGCTCATCATTAAAATATGTCCAGCCGGGTAACCCGAACCGATCTTCAGGATTTGGAAAAACATCATCTGCCACGACTTATTCCTCACAATGTCATAATGGGTTATATTATCCTAATTATGCCCAAAAAGGAAGCCAGCATCGCTTTCTAGCCCTGCCGCATGATATCCATGACGCATGGTATGTCTGGCAATTGCTGCAATCCTCCCAGAGCGATTTCTAGCGTGCTGGCGGTGTCATGATCCAGTCGTGATCCAGCCAGAGCATGAAATTTCTGGCGTAAAATATCATCACTAACCGCATCTTCCGGATCACCAATGGCTTCGGTTGGCGCTGATTGATATTGCTTCCCATCTGTTGTCCGGATACTTGCCTGGGCAAATCGTTGACGGGGAAAAGCCGCATTAAATTGATCATTGCTCGTTATTCTGATCTTTCCGGCCATGGATTGAATAGCCGGATCAGCCAGACCAGCCGCTGATATATCATCAACGCCAATCGTGCCACGCCACGCCGCCACAGCAACAGAATATGGCAGGGAATATTGGGCTTCTTCTGTGGTTTTGGCCATGGAACATAGCCGCACAGCTTCATCAAAACTGCTTATCTCTATGTTGGCAATCTGATCTGCGGATATATCATGTTGTCGCATGACATGCAGAACAGCCTCAACCGCCGGTTGCGCCCAGCGGCACACAGGATAGAGTTTTATATATTGCTCATTCATGTAATGATGCACCCCAAGATCAGCCCAGTATCCGGCCACATCCGCACCCTCAATGCTGATCGCAGGCGCACCGGTGAATCCATCAGCTGCCAGATAAGCCGCGCTAACTCCTGCCATAGCCCCCCAGCCTGATCCATCCTTGACCATGCTAGGCGTATCAATACACCGCATCATCTGGCTTCTTGGGCCATGATATTCAGCTATTCCCATAGCATGCCGTGTCTGGGTTTCATTCAACCCCAGAAGCCGTGCACCAATCGCCGCAACCGTGACCGCAATCCATGCGCCTGATGTATGATAATCTGCCGCACTGGCATGCAGGCTAACCCCCGCGCGCGTGCCAAACTCATAACCCAGCACCATCGCTGTCATGATCTCCTGACTATCATTAATAGCTTCGGCTTCGGCTATCGCCATGATGCCAGGGATAAGCCCGCATCCAACATGCCCCTTAGTGAGCTTCTGGCCATCATGCGCATCCAGCGCATCTATACTCATCCCATTGGCTAGCGCCGCCCCGACCGGACTAACTTTTCGTCCATCCCACCACAAGCTGGCGCCATTGCCGGCAAACATACGCGCGGCATGCTGGCGGATAATAGTGGATAATTCGGTTTTGGATGCCGCCGCAGATACCCCGATAGTATCAAACAGGGAACGGCAGGCATTATGCTTTACCGGTTCCGGGAAATCATTCCATTGCGTATCGTGAAGATAATCAATCAGCATCGTCATAATTAATTCTGCTTTTCATGCCAGTGCTTGAACGCTGATTTAATCCTGTCCAGTGCCGCATCATCAATATTCACATGCATGACAAGTCTGGTTTCTGCTCCACCCGGCGTAATCACCACGCCTTGATCTGCTAATGTATCGGCCAGATGTTCTGCTGAACCGGTGGCCAGCGATAGAAACACCATATTCGTTGCGGTGCGAACAGATAACCCGGGAAGTGTTGATAAAAACTGTGCCAGATCACTTGCTCTGGCATGATCTTCGGGCAGGCGATCAATATGATGATCTAACGCATATAACCCAGCGGCGGCCAGAATACCAATCTGACGCATACCGCCACCCAGATATTTTCGCACGCGCAACGCTTTTTTGATGAACTGCTCTGAGCCACAAAGAATAGACCCCGCCGGCGCGCCCAGCCCTTTTGACAGACAAACAGAAACCGTATCAGCAACACCGGCCAGATCAGCTGGCGATATTCCCAGCGCGATCACGGCATTAAAAAACCGCGCTCCATCAAGATGAATATTCATTCCAGATGTCCGGCCAGCCGCCGCCGATGCTTTGATCCGGTCAAGCGGAATTGCCGCACCATGCCATGTATTTTCCAGACATAACAGACGTGATATCGGGCAATGGATATCATCCGGTTTAACCGCCGCCAGAATATCACTGGCTTCTAATGCACCATCATCTGCCGGATCAAGCGGGTCAAAAATCATACCGCCAACAATTGATGCACCGCCTGCCTCATCGCAATACACATGATAATCACGGCCGGTAATAATCTCATCTCCGCGCTGGCAATGCACCAGCATAGCAATCAGATTGCTCATCGTGCCAGAACTGACAAACAATCCTGCTTCTTTGCCAAGCATATCTGCCATTCTATCCTGCAAGTGGTTTGCCGTTGGATCATCACCATAAACATCATCACCAACCACAGCATCAGCCATGGCCTGCCGCATCGCCATGACCGGTGTTGAGACCGTGTCTGATCGCAAATCAATGTAATGTCCCTGTTCGGCCTGTACTGATCTGGCATTAGCATAAGTATTCATTATCTTAATCCGCTGTTGTTAGTTTTCTGATTTAGGGTTTGGTTGAAAATCATGTGGATCGGGGGACATTTCCAGATGCAGCAAATCGCCGTTATACGGATGTTGCCTTGCCACATCTTCGTTCAGCTCAACCCCTAATCCAGGTGCATCGGGAACAATAACATATCCCGCTTCCATGCGGATTGGTGTTGTCAGAATTTCCGCATGAAAACCGCCCCATTGCTCAATACTTTCCAGAATAAGAAAATTGGGTGACGCGGCGGCAATTTGAATATTGGCGGCACCAACCAGCGGCCCACAATACAGATGCGGAGCAATTTGCGCATAATAGGTTTCTGCCATAGCAGCAATTTTCTTTGCTTCCAGAATGCCGCCAACACGCCCCAGATTCATTTGCAGGATTGATGCCGCGCTATGTGCCAACACGCGGCTAAACTCAAATCGTGTGGTCAGTCGTTCCCCCGTTGCTACCGGAATACTGGTGGCGGCGGCGACTTCTGCCATACGTTCCGGCATATCTGGCGGGGTTGGTTCTTCAAACCATAACGGGTCATAGGGCTCAATGGCTTTGGCTAACCGTTTGGCGCCTGATACGGAAAATTGGCCATGGGTGCCAAATAACAAATCTGCTTTGTCGCCCACGGCTTCGCGCAGACGACGGCAAAAGGCAACGCTTCTGGCTAAATCTTCGCGGTCAGGCTGACGGCCATCATAAATCGTATAAGGCCCTGCCGGATCAAATTTCAGCGCCGTGAATCCATCAGCCAGATAACTTGCCGCCCGATTAGCCGCGACATCCGGATCACTATATACGCTGGCCGAATGATCATCTGCATCCGGATAGATATAGGTATAGCTCCGCAAACGGTCACGCACTTTGCCGCCAATCAAATGATAAACCGGCTGATCAGCGGCTTTGCCTATAATATCCCAGCAGGCCATTTCCAGCCCAGACCACGCCCCCATCATGGTTACATCCGGACGGTGAGTAAAGCCCGACCCATGGACACGCCGCCCCATGGGTTCAATCTGATGCGGATTCATATCCTGCATGTGCCGGCCAAAAATATCTTTAATTATGTCAGCAATAACATAAGGGCTAACCGTGGCCACATAGCACTCGCCATAGCCGGTAATGCCGTTATCCGTCACCAGTTTTACAAAAATAAAATATCGCCCACCAAAATAAGGCGGCGGATTACCAACAACAAAAACCTCACAGTCGCGCAATTTCATGTGGCTTCAGACCTTTTGATATCGATCCCTATTTTCATAAATATACCATCCACTGACTTGCAATATCCGGTATAGATCATTTATATCCGAATATGCATTTATCATTTCAGATTAGATGAATATCGCCACTCGTCAATAGCGATCACGATAAGATATCAAGGCAGGATAATATCAGGGTCAGGCACTTTTGCTTGAAACCCAGCTCCTTGTAATCCAGCCCTATAAACCCGATCCCTTTAAATCCAGCCACATGAAGCATCACAAAACATAAATTTATTTTCACCGTGGATTAAAACATATGAAAGTTAATAAACCCTTAACGTGAAGGCTTTTTTTCAATTTTTTTCAATTTTCTTTATTATTATTTTTCAGTATCTTAACAGATTTTTTTGGTGAATGTCCGTATTTAGGGGAGAAATAATACCCTATTCAGGGGATATCGCGGCGGATATGACGGGCATCATATCGGGCGGCTTTCGGGATGGCATTTAGTGGATATGATGCTATGATAGTTTTCTATATCATCCGCATATATATGGGAAAATTACCATGCCAGCATCTAAATCCGCGCCTGATATCCATCTCTATCATGATGATCTGCCTGATGGGCTTGATCTGGGGGATGTGGTGGCGATTGATACCGAAACCATGGGGCTGAACCCGCTTCGTGACCGGCTTTGTCTGGTGCAATTATCATCCGGTGATGCCACAGCGCATCTGGTCAAAATCGCCAAAGACCAGAAACCGGCACCACGGCTGGCGGCGTTGCTGGCCGATCCATCGGTGGAAAAGCTGTTTCATTTTGCGCGGTTTGATGTCAGCGTGCTGAGCTATTATATAGGTGCTATACATGGGCCGATTTATTGCACCAAGATTGCATCCAAACTGGCGCGGACTTATACCGACCGGCACGGATTGGCAGAGCTGGTAAGCGAAACGTTGCAGATATCCCTGTCCAAAGCACAACAATCATCCGATTGGGGGAATGACAGCTTAAGCGAAGACCAGATGCGGTACGCCGCCGCCGATGTGCTATATCTGCATCAGATCAAAGACCGGTTGACCAGAATGCTGGAACGCGAAGGCCGCATGGCAGAAGCACAAGCCTGTTTCAATTTCCTACCCATACGCTGCGCCCTTGATCTGAACGGATTCGGCCATACAGATATCTTTGCCCATTAATATGCGTTTATATACGGAAAGACGAAAAACAACTTAACATGACATCTGTTCAGCAAAAACCCAGCTTTGCCCCGCGTGTGGCGCGTGAACAGCGGCCGGCATCCGATAGTGATACCGCGTATCAGGTGGCCACATGGTCTGGCCAGCGGTGGCGTTATGCGTTGATCCTGACAGGATTAATCGGGCTGGCCGGTGTGGGTAGTCTGCTGATCTGGGAACAGAACGATACCGTCAATATTCAAGTCACGGCGACTAATCCCGAAATATCCGCCAATAGCCAGAGCTTCCGGCTGGAAGGCGCAACTTATAAAGGCAATACCGCCGATGGTGACGCATATGTGCTGTTTGCCGATGTCGCCACCGAAGACGCCGACCAGCAAGGCATGATTGAAATGGTTGCCCCCCGCGCAAAGCTGGATCAACCAGATCAGCAATCGCTCACAATCCGCTCAAATGAAGGGGTTTATTATGCGAATGACGAAGAATTACAGCTGACTGGCCGTGTGGTTATTGTGCAACCTGATACCGGTTACACGTTATATACTGATGCGGCACGCGCCTTGCTTAATGAAGGTATCGTAAAAAGCACGGATGACGTTCATGGCTATGGCCCGGACAGCATGATTACCGCAAAAGGCATGATTATCAGCAAGCCGGATAACAACGTTATCTTTACCGGCAAAAGCGCATTAGTCATTGAGGAAACACAATAAAAAAATAAAAAAAATAATTTACATATTTGGTTTGGTGGAAAAAAGGGTTTGGATATGAGCTTACAGGTTGGGATGAAAACACTTGCCATTGCATCGGTCATTATGGCGGCCGGCATAACCGCTAACGGGGTTGTGGTACCTCTCTCTGCATATGCAGATAATAATGTACAGAAAATGACTGTCGAAGCCGATACCGAGCTGGAATGGCGGCGTGATGATCAACAATATATCGCCCGCGGCAATGCCGTTATCACCACCAAAGACATGGTGTTCAACGCCAATATCATTACCGCCCATTATGACAACAACGCCAATACCGGCAATAACCGCGTGACACGCATCATAGGCGATGGCAAGGCCGAGGTCGTCCAGCTTAATGAACAGGGAAATGAAGATATAAGCGGAACCGCAGATCGCATCATCTATGACCGTGACAGCGATATCATGACGCTAACCCGGCAAAATAATAGCAGTGATAATGACATGATCCGCGTAACCCGTGGCGGCGATATCAGCGAAGCGGATGAAAGCATCGTCTATGACCGCAGCAAAGGCATCATCACCAGCACCGGCAACAGCATCACCACGTTGGCCGATGGTCGCCACATGCGCGGCGATAAGGCGGTCACAACACTAAAAGAAGACGGCTCAACAATAGACAACATTATTGTCACCGGTCAGGTCATGATCATACAGCCCATGGCCGAAGGCGGCACCCAACAGGCGACCGGACAGAAAGCCGTCTATGACGCGGCACTTGATATTGTCACCGTGACAGGTGATGTGGTGCTAACCCAGCAGGAAAATGTGATCAAGGGCGGCACGGCGATTATGCGGATTGGTGAAGGCCAAAGCGTGGTGACACCAGACGAAAACACTGGCCGGGTCAGTGGGCAGTTCTTTATCGAGGATGATAACAACTAATCCCCTCACCCCGAATGATGCGACAAAAGGTTAAGCTCTGATCAATAATAAGATAAAAAGCGCGGTCAAACCCGCGAAAAACATTGGATTTTTTCTGGCGAATCGGGTATTCATTCAATAAATGATGATTTTATGATCACCATCAATACAAGAATATCAAGAATAAGGAATATCAACATATGGCGCATGATGCCGGATCAGGCCTAAGCCTAGCCCATGATCACACACAATCACCATCCGGGCTTGTGGCAGATCATATTGGTAAATCCTATAAACGCAAACGCGTTGTGCGGAATGTTTCCTTTCATCTCCAGCGTGGCGAAGCGGTTGGTCTGCTAGGGCCTAATGGGGCGGGGAAAACAACTTGCTTTTACATGATATCCGGTCTGGTGAAAGCCGATGAAGGCCGTATTGTTATGGACGGCATGGATATTACCGCGCTTCCCATGTTTAAACGTTCACAGCAAGGCATTGGCTATTTGCCCCAAGAATCCAGCATTTTTCAAGGGCTGACGGTTGAGCAGAATATCATGGCTGTCTTACAGGTTGTTGAATCTGATCCGGATACCCGGTTGACCATGCTTGATGAACTGCTTGATGAGTTTCATATCTCACATTTGCGGGCGGCAAGTGCTATGACGCTTTCTGGTGGTGAGCGGCGGCGAGTCGAAATTGCCCGCGCTCTGGCTTCGCGCCCGACCTTTATCATGCTGGATGAACCATTGGCCGGTATCGACCCGATTGCTGTTAGCGAAATCAAAGAGCTGATCGGCCGGTTAAAATCACATGGGCTGGGTGTTCTCATCACTGATCATAACGTCCGCGACACGCTCAGCATTGTTGATCGCGCCTATATCCTGAATGACGGAATCATCCTCAAAAGCGGATCACCACAAGATATCATCACCGATGACAAGGTTCGTGATGTCTATCTTGGCCGCCAGTTTTCGGGCTAAATTTCGATATTTTTAAATGATACTTGACTGTATACCGGTTTCATCCTAAAAGGCCTCCAACGCATTAACGTGCGTTTCTTTTTTTTAAATGATTTAAGTTTATTTACCTCATGAAAATTCGCGATATCATCACACCCGAAGACATTGTCATTCGGGATACTGCCGAAAGTAAAAAGCAGATTCTGCAAGACATGGTTCATGTCATATCCAGCCAGAAAATTGCTTTGAACGAACGGCTGGTTACTGAAAGCCTGCTTGAACGCGAAAGACTGGGTAGCACAGGGCTTGGTGATGGCGTTGCCATTCCGCATGCCCGTTGTGAGTTCCCCGAACAATCCAACCAGAGCATTGCCGGTTTATTGCTTAAGCTGAAACAGCCGATTGAATTCGAAGCAAATGATAGTCAACCAGTTGATATTATCTTTATGTTGCTTGCCTCACAGAATTGCGGCACCGAGCATCTGACCAGATTGGCCGCTATTTCCCGATTTATCCGGGATAACAATGCCGCCGACCAAATCAGAAAAGCCGCATCATCCAGCCATGTCTGGCAGGTGCTATGCAAAACCGCTATGTCATCAGCGGCCTAATTCCTGATATCCGCTATTGTAATGCCGGACTTGCTATATGGCTGATGTCTGGTCATAATTGTCGATAGCCAATCAGGACATATAATGCCAGAACAACAATCTTCGCGCATATTGAACGATAACATGATCGGCATCGCATTCATGTTGATGTCGGTACTTGCCGGATTAGTCACGGCTTCTGCTGTCAAATTTCTAGCCGCGGATCATACCGTACTAGCTGTTTTATCTATCCGGTTTATGTTCTGCATGCCGTTTCTGATCATGTTTGGCATCATCATTCGCGGCAAAGGCATGTGGCATATTAATCGCTGGAACCTGTTATGGGTGCGGGTGGTATTTGGCCATATGGGTATTTTTTTCTGGTTCATGGCGGTTAGCACCACAACATTAGGGCAAGCCACGGCGTTGTTTCAATCCTCTGCCATATTTGTCACCATTCTGGCGCCGTTCCTGCTCAAGGAAAAGGTCGGGATATGGCGCGGTGGCGCGGTGGTCATTGGGTTGATCGGGATTGGCATGATCACCAACCCGTTTTCAGGGGCGATTACTGTTGGTTCATTCTGGGGATTAATGTCTGCGCTAGCCGGTGCGGTGCTGGTTATTGCGCTCCGGAAACTTGGCAAATCTGATGAACCTATCACCGTTGCGCTCTGGCATAA
>JABIWM010000153.1 GCA_018701255.1 Alphaproteobacteria bacterium
ATAAAACGCTTCTGGTGCAAATGGATGGATGGCGGCTAGGTATGACCATTTGCTATGATCTGCGCTTTCCCTATCTGTATCGCCAGCTGGCGGCGGCGGGGGCTGATCTGATCACCATTCCTGCGGCTTTTACCAAAGTAACCGGCACCGCACATTGGCATAGTCTGATGCGGGCGCGCGCCATTGAAAACGGTGTATTTATTGTTAGTCCGGCGCAATGCGGCACACATGCCGCTGGTCGTCAGACATATGGTCATGCGCTGGTTGTTGATCCGTGGGGGACAGTGTTGAGCGATGCCGGTGCTGATCCGGCATTAACACTTACCACCGTCAATCTGGATGCGGTAGCAAAGGCCAGAACGGCCATTCCGTCATTAGCTAGCGGCCGCGAAAATGATATTGAACTAGAGCTGATCTGAGCCGAATTTAAGATATTTTTCCCGCCGTTCCTTTATCAGCTCCTTGCCGGACTTTCCGGCAATATCAGCTAATTCCGCGGCAATGGCATCACCCAGATTTTTGATTGCCGTATCCGGATCACGATGCGCCGCCCCTAATGGTTCCGGAACAATTGCATCAATCACACCAAGCGATTTCATATCATTAGCGGTTAGTTTCAATGCCTCGGATGCGTCTTTGGCATGTTCGGCGCTTCGCCATAAAATGGACGCGCATCCTTCGGGGGAAATCACCGAATAAACCGCGTGTTCAAACATGATAACGCGATTGCCGGTGGCCAGCGCGATAGCACCGCCAGAACCGCCTTCGCCAATAATGGCCGAAATCAATGGCGTTTTCAAATTAAGACAGGCTTGAATGGATCGGGCAATGGCTTCTGCCTGACCGCGTTCTTCAGCGCCACGTCCGGGATAGGCACCAGCGGTATCAACCAGCGAAATAACCGGCAAACCGAAACGGCCAGCCAGTTCCATTAATCGCCGGGCTTTCCGGTATCCTTCGGGGCGCACCATGCCGAAATTGCGCTTGATGCGGTCTTCGGTGGTATGACCTTTTTCTGTTCCGATAACCGCCACCGGCATATCACGGAACCGCGCCAAACCAGTAATCAGCGCATGATCTTCGCGGTAATTGCGATCACCTGCCATTGGAATAAAATCGGTAAATAATTCTGCAACGATGCTGGTAATTTTGGGACGATCCGGATGACGGGCGACCTGTACCTTTTCCCATGGTTTGAGCTGGGAATAGGCTTGGGTTAATTCTTTGGTGATTTTGGATTGAAGCCGGCCAACTTCATCGGCGATATTAATATCACCTTCGGATGACAGATGCCGCAATTCTTCTATCTTGCCTTCAAGAACAGCAATTGGTTTTTCAAAATCAAGAAATTGTCGCATGTTTTATCACCATAATTTTTTCGATTATAACTGGATCATGACTCATCAGCAAGGGGATGCGTATCCTTAACCAATCCCATCAACCGGTCATCGCGGGTTTTTGTATAAATTTCGGTTGTGGAAATATCTGCATGACCAAGCAATAGCTGTAGTGAACGCAAATCTGCACCGCGATTCAACATATGCGTGGCAAACGAATGGCGTAACACATGGGGGCTCATTTTTTCGGGATTAATGCCGGCTTTGATAGCCAGATCACGCAGCAATGTATAGATGTACTGGCGGCTGATCGGTTTATCCTGCCGACCAGATGGAAATAGCCACGGCAAAGCGATATAGGCTGGCACCTGATCACGCATGGCAAGCCATGCTTCGGATGCCTGCAATGCGCTTTCGGTTAAGGCAACCATACGTTCTTTTTTGCCCTTACCCGTGATAATGATGGTCTGGCGCCGGTGACGAAACGGTGATGCTTCCAATTGGCATAACTCACTCACCCGGCAACCTGTGGCATATAAAATTTCAATAATAGCTAAACTCATCACACCGCGAATGCTGTTGTCCTGTTCGGCACAATGGATCAACTGCATCAATTCTTTTTCGCTCAGGCTTTTCGGTAGAGATGATCCTAGCGCTGGCCGGTCAAACAGCTGAAGCGGATTATCATAACGTTTATTTTCTGCCACAAGAAACGCCATAAACCCCTTGATAGCGCTGATCCGCCGTGACAAGGATGCCGCCGATAGCTGATCTGCCCATCCATCCATTGTTGCGCGTGCTGTATCCAGCGAAACCGATAAAACCGTTAATTGACGCTTTTCTAATGCCATAACAAATTGTTCCAGATCAGATTGATAAGCCGCGACCGTATTAACGGAAATCTGTTTTTCCGCCTTCATCGCCGTCAGATATTCCATGATCAGATGCTGATGGGCTGGGCTAATCTCAATCAGCTCGGTTTTTGGTTCAGCTTTGGGCGGCATCCATGTCCTCATCCGATATCTGCACCCGATACGCCCCCCATGCCCGCATGATATCAACGGCAAATTGACGGCTTTCTTCAATCAGGCCAGCATCATAAAGCGCCTTGGCCAGCGTCGCGGCATCATCACGGCTTAGCGCATGAAGCGGCGTATCCTGCATAAGCGCGGCAAGCATCAACACCGTTTCAGCAGGCCGTTCACGCGCCGAATGTTGCGCTAACATCACCATATCCGGATATGCCAATGATACCATGCCGCTAGCCAGACGCGGACGATTGGCAAATCTGTCTTCGTCAGTAAATGGTGTTGCCAAAACCCCGACAGCACTGAGCAAGGGGATAGCATCCTGTGCGTTGATATCACGAAGCATGTCTTGCGGCATATTACCGGCCATCACCGTGGCGGCCAGATTTTGCCATGCCACATGTTCCGGCCCTGTGATAACATCATCCGGCAGTGGGTAATCCGCAATCACCAGCAACATGACAGCCTGATTATATTTCATCCGTGTCTGTTCATTATCCAGTGTCATATTGGTGATGGCGGCGGCCAGATGCGGCGCCCATATATCTAGCGATTCTGCACCGATATGCGCCATATCATATTCAAGCGCCATTAAAGTAATATCCAGTTTTTCAACCGGATTTTCTGTTGATAATAAACTATGCCAGAGCATAATCCGCTGGCTAGCGATATCAAAACGATCCTTATCACCGCCAGACTGATCTGCAAATTGCGTGATTGCCATGGACAGATTGATTGCGTTTTGCGGAATATATGGCCATTCCATCATCTGTTCTTCGATAGGTTTCAGTCGAAGCTGTTGGCTTACCCCGAACTGATAATACGCGGTTTCGGGATTAAGATAGCTCAACTGGCTAAGACTCTGGCTCAATGCTATGGGCATGTTCTGACGAATATCCAGCGGGATAACAATATTATCCAAATCCATCAACGCGAGGTTCAATCCGGTGGGCAGCACCGGTGCTACTATATTTGCTGTTGTGCCGTCTATGCGCGCCCGAAGCACATTGAAAAACAGCTCATCCTCAATGCCGCGTTCTTCCAGCAGATCGAGCTGAAAATTGGCCAGCGAATCTTCACCTGATAATAGCGCGCAGAATATCTGGTTTTTTAACAGATAATCCGCATCAATGGCCGGACTAGCCGCCATTTCACGCAACGATTCTACTTTCTGACATAACTCATCATCATTTTTGGTAATCAGATTATGATTGATCAAAAACATATCCCATGATGCCCATTTCTCATCTGTGGGAAGCTGGCGGGCAAATTGCGCCAACATGCTGGATAGCCCCTGATCACGCATCCATTCCAGTTTGTATTCCAAAAATGTACCAGCATTCTGTGTCGCGCCTTTGGGGGGGATCGCCCGCGATATCATCACATGCCGCAAGAGCTGATCCAGACGTGGCGAAGATACCCGTTCTGGCAGACGTTCCATCAATGCCATCACATCTGAAACAGCACTGTTTTGCCACATGGTACGGCTTAATACGCCTCTGGCTTGGGTATTAATTCCAATAGTGGCCAGCATAACGCCTTTGGGGTCTTTGTTGCTAAGACTAACCGAAGGCACATTGCGGCTAGTGGTGGTTAATGTATCTGTATCATTGTTCATATCGCTGGCCGGATCGTTAATTGGAAAAATGATAGCATCTGTATCATCCGCCACCATTATTCCACTATCTGCGGCATCTGTATCCAGACTGAATTGAGGAGCATCATCAGCTGAAATGGTGGGCGGGGATGTTGATTGATCCAGTGTTGCCCCTAACTGGCCTGTGATATCCAGCGCGCCATCAGATTGCGCTACAGCAAACCCGGAAGGCAGGATAACACATGCCATCAGCAAACCACACTGACGCCAGATGACATTCTTATTCATGCTCAACATCCTAAAACCCCATTCTTTTTCATCAAAACACTATTCTTTATCGTGATCATTGCTGACAATGTCTTAAGATAGCATTATAAAGCTATTATGTCGGTAATGAGGCAAAAAACCAACAATGTCATGTAGCTTATGTTGTAATAACACAACATTTGCACAGTTTTATGGAGACAAATTCCTTGGCCAGTATAGATAATATGGCTACACATCTGATCAATCACATGACCCGTAGCATTGTTCTGGTCGGTCATATGGGATCAGGTAAAACCAATGTCGGGCGCCTGCTTGCACAGAAAACGCAACTGGATTTTGTCGATAGTGACAAAATCATCGAAACCGTAGCCGGAATAAGCATTGTTGATATATTTGATCTTTATGGCGAAGCCGAGTTTCGCAGGCTGGAATTGCGGGAAATTTCAACTCTGCTTGACCACCAGCCCGCCCAGATTATTTCTGTTGGTGGCGGTGCGTTTGTTCAGCCGGATTGCCATGATATTATCAAGGTAAAGGGGCTTTCTATATGGCTTCAGGCGCAACCGGAAACATTAGTATCCCGCATGAGCAATATTGCCAGCCGCCCCTTATTAAAAGACAAAGACCCGCTTCAGGTTCTGCGACAGCTATCAGAACAACGTGATCCCTATTTTGCCAAAGCTGATCTGATTGTGAATACAGATGGGCTTGAGCTATCTGATTCTGCCAGTAAAGTTTTTGATCATCTGATGCAATATCTGGAACAACACACAGGATCATCATCATGACCGCCGCCACGACATCGCCGCATCATGCTATCGTTACGGTCAGGTTAGGGGAACGGAGCTATCAAATCACCATTGGCAACGGCATATTGGAACAGGCCGATCAGTTGCTAGGCGGTTTCATTACCGGCAGGAAAGTGATTATTCTAGCGGATCAGGCTATTGCCAAGCCATGGCTTGAACAACTGGAAACGGCTTTATCGCGGGTTACCACTTGCCATAGCATCACCACATCAGGCGGTGAAGCGGCCAAATCATTCAGCCGCTATACAGAGCTGATGAACGCTATTCTTGATCAGGGTATTGACCGGCGTACCGTGATTATTGCTGTTGGTGGTGGGGTTATTGGTGATCTGGCCGGATTCATGGCGGCAAGTCTGTTGCGCGGTCTGGATTTTATCCAGATTCCCACAACATTACTGGCGCAAGTTGACAGCTCAGTTGGCGGTAAAACCGGCATTAATGCAAATGCCGGCAAGAATCTGGTCGGGGCATTTCATCAACCGAAAGCGGTTTTGATTGATACCGCGTGTCTTGGCACATTAAGCCTGCGTGAGATGCGTGCCGGATATGCCGAGATGGTCAAATACGGTTTACTTGGTGATGCTGATTTTTTTGACTGGCTAGAGCAACATGGCAAAGCTGTTCTTGAACAGGAGCCGGAAATTCTGGCAGAAGCCATTGCCCGATGCTGTCAGGCAAAAGCCGATATCGTCGCCGCGGATGAACGCGAGGGCGGAGTGCGCGCATTACTTAATCTTGGTCATACTTTTGCTCATGCGTTTGAAGCAGAAGCAAAATATGACGGCCGGATTTTACATGGCGAAGCGGTGGCGGCAGGCATGTGCCATGCCTTTGCCTTATCGCGGCATTTAGGGCTGATAGATGGGCAATCCTGCCATCGCGTCATCAATCATCTGGCCGCCCATGGGTTGCCTTGCTGGCGCGGGGATTTACATGATGTCGTTGCCACCGCCGATAGTGATCAGCTGATCCGGCATATGGCTAAGGATAAAAAAGCGACCGACGGACAGCTTAATTTTGTGCTTGTTCGCGGGATTGGTGATGCTTTTGTTAAAACAGACATTGCCCGTGATGATGTTGCCGCTGTCCTTGATGCCGCTACAATTGACGACATCATAATAAACGACTCAATAATAAATAAGGTGATGACATGACGGTATTATCATTGGCCATAACCGCCGCGATTATCATAATTCTGCTTATTGTATCCGCCTTTTTTTCCAGCTCGGAAACCGCGCTAACCGCCGCATCGGAAGCCCGCATGCGCAGTCTGGCCGCAAAAGGAAATGAAAGAGCAACAGCATTTGAGCGCCTAAGCCAGCATCGTGATTTACTGATCAGCAGTTTGCTAATCGGAAATAATCTGGTCAATGTTCTGGCCACATCATTAGCAACCAGCGTCATGATCACATTATTGGGCGAATCTGGTGTGGTGATTGCCACGATATTGATGACCATTATTCTGGTGCTATTTGCAGAAGTCATTCCAAAAACCTTTGCTATTAATCATGCGGATGATTTTGCATTATCCGTATCCAGACCCGTATCCATTATCGTGTTTTTGCTGAAACCGTTTAGCATTAGCTTGCGGTGGATAGTTCATATTCTCATCGGCAATCACAATACCCGTGATGTCTACCGCGAAGAAGAATTGCGCGGCATGATCGAAATTCATGCCAGCGGCAGTGATAGTGACGCGCGTGAGCAAAGCGCCATGTTGTCCAGCGTGCTTGATCTGGGCGAAGTCATGGTAGACGAAGTCATGACTCACCGCGCATCTGTTGCCATGATTGATGCCAGCCATGATATCGATGCCGTGTTCATGCAGGTGATGTCATCACCCTATACGCGCCACCCTGTCTATTCTGGCAAACAGGATAATATTATTGGCGTGTTGCATGTCAAAGCATTGCTTCGGGCGATGGGGGAAGCCGCAAATAATAAAAAACTGGAACAGATTGCCACCACGGATATTGCCGCTGAACCTTATTTTATTCCCGAAACAACATTGTTGATAAATCAGCTTCAGGCGTTTCGTCACCGGCGTGAGCATTTTGCCGTTGTTGTCGATGAATATGGTGATTTTCGGGGTATCGTCACATTAGAAGATATTCTGGAAGAAATCGTTGGTGAAATTGATGATGAACATGACGAAAGCATCACCGGTATCTGGCCGCAGGATGATGGGTCATGGATCATTGAGGGCGATACCACCATTCGTGATATCAATCGGGCGCTTGATTTTAATCTGCCTGACGATGATGCCGCGACATTGGCCGGATTAGTCATTAACGAATCCCGCACCATTCCGCTACCGGGGCAGGAATTCCGGTTTTATCAGGTGCGATTCCGTATTTTGCGGCGTAATCGCAATAAAATTGAACGTGTCCGTATCTGGCCGGAATCGAATAACCCGGATCAGAACAACAAAAAAACAAAGGAGTCCGATTAATGTCAGTTCAACGCCAGCATGTGCACCGCCGCAGCATCACATTGGATGGTTATGTCCGTACGGACGGATTGATTGAGGTTGAGGCGGAATTAACCGATGTCAAAACCTATGGCTTTCCCAGCGAAGATCGCGGCTATATCGATGCCCATGAACCTATTCATCACATGCATGTCCGTGTTGCCGTTAATCATGACCTCGAAGTATGTGAGGCTGAAGCAAAAACACTTGCCGGGCCTTATCATATCTGTCCGAAAGCCAATGATGTTTTTCCTGAACTGATCGGGATGAAAATTGCATCTGGCTGGCGGCACAAGGTGCGGTCGGCCATTGGCGGCAGAAAAGGCTGTACCCATATCACGGAATTGATGGGGCCAGTCGCAACAGTCATCATGCAAACCTATTATGGCGAAGAATCCCGCCGCAACAGAGACAGCGAAACCGGCCAGATGGATATGTCAGATAGCGAATCCTATAAAGGACTAATTAATAGTTGCGTGGGATATGACGAAGAAGGCGCCGTGGTGAAAAAAATGTTCCCTAACGGCATTCAATCATCAGATCAGACCAGCTAGACAATCGTAATGCGAAGCGCGTGCAATCCATCAGAAAGCTCTTGCCCCAATGCGGAATAAATGGCGCGATGCGCCGCGACACGGTTAAGCGATTTCAATTCGTCTGCGCCAATAGTCACCGCAATATGTGTGCCGCCGCCTTCGCGCCAGCCTGCATGACCATGATGCGCTTCCGATTCGTCAATCACTTCCAGTCGGGTGGGTTGAAAATGGCTTTCTAGCTGAGTTTTTATGCGATTGGCTCTAGTCATCTGGCATTCCTGATTTATGTTACCTATTATAACGGCATGGTTGCATGCCTGACATGTGGATTATAGTATATAAAAATGAAAAAAGCTCATGTTTCAACCTCTGATATACCATCCTTGCGTGGTAAAGAAGATATGCCACAGCAATGTGAGCATGAAGGCTGTGATGCGGATGGCATGTATCCGGCGCCACGCACTCGTGAAGATTTGCGCAATTATCTCTGGTTCTGTCTGGATCATGTGCGCGAATACAACAAAAAATGGAATTATTTTGCTGATATGGATGAAGGCGATATTGATCAATGCATCAGACGCGCCACCACATGGGAACGCCCATCATGGCATTTTGGAACAAATTCAAAGACACGCGATTTTGCTAATCAGTTTGACGACCCGCTTGGAATATTCGGGCAGGATAACGCCAGACAGCCCATAGAAAAACCAATGCCAAAAGAAGAAAAACAGGCATGGAAAGAAATGCAACTCACCCCCGGCACCGAATGGCTACAAATAAAGCAACAATATAAAAAACTGGTAAAAATACATCATCCCGATGCTAATGGCGGGGCAAAAGATGCCGAAGAAAAGCTAAAATCTATCAATCTGGCATTTTCTGTTCTGGAAAAGACCTACAGCAAAGCTATGTAATCAGGTAGTACATATATTCAGTCATTTGATTTCTTTCATCAGTTCAGTTAAAACCGCCCGATAAACAATAAGGATTACCCATGTCACCTTCGTCTACAACGCAAACATCGACCGATACTCCAAACCGCAAACCTGCGCATCAACTGGATGCACCTGATATGACCGTATCAGCGCGTGAGGTTTTTAATCTCGATATCGATATGGATATTCCTGCATTTTCCAGCAGCTCCGAATATGTGCCGGATCGTGATGACAGCTATATTTTTGATCATGATACCACGCTGGCCATTCTGGCCGGATTTGCCTATAACCGCCGCGTCATGGTGCAAGGCTATCACGGAACCGGAAAATCCACCCATATCGAACAGATCGCGGCCAGACTGAACTGGCCTTGTATCCGTGTTAATCTGGACAGTCATATCAGCCGGATTGATCTGATCGGCAAGGACAGCATTGTTCTGCGCGACGGCAAGCAGGTGACAGAGTTTCGCGAAGGCATCCTGCCATGGGCATTGCAAAATCCGGTTGCGCTGGTTTTTGATGAATATGATGCTGGCCGGGCTGATGTCATGTTTGTTATTCAGCGTATACTTGAGGTTGAGGGCAAATTGACATTGCTGGATACCAACCGCGTCATCCGTCCGCATTCGGCGTTCCGGCTTTTTGCCACCGCCAATACCATTGGTCTGGGGGATACAACCGGACTGTATCATGGCACACAACAAATCAATCAGGGACAGATGGATCGCTGGTCAATCGTATCAACGCTGAATTATCTACCGCATGATGTAGAATGCCAGATTGTCATGGAAAAAACCAAGGCCGCGGGCAATGCTATTGATAAAGAACAGGCCAGCGCCATGGTACGGCTGGCTGATTTGACCAGAAAGGGCTTTATCGCCGGTGATATTTCCACCGTCATGTCACCACGGACAGTGATTACATGGGCAGAAAACGCACATATTCTGGGGGATATCAAACTGGCCTTCCGGCTGTCATTTCTGAATAAATGTGATGAGATGGAACGCGCTATTGTGGCGGAATATTATCAGCGTTGCTTTGCCGAAGAACTGCTTACCGATGCCCAGCGTACGGCTAGTTAAGATTAGGTGATTAATGGCTAACGATACCGATAATCCGTTTCTTAAATCAACATCTGCCTGCTTGCGCGCGATGGCCGGGGGAACTCAGCATACGGTGCGCTTCAGCGGTAATCAGACGGTTATCTCGCCAACAGAAATACGGCTTCCTGCCCCTAATAAAGAAGACACGCGGATACATTCTGATGGGAGCGTCACAAAGGCTAATCCCAATCAGGCTGATGCCAATATCCGTGGCGCAGCAGATAGCGCCGCGTTATGGCTAGCGCATCACAATGAGCATATCCACCAGAATAAAGCGCCGATGGCACAACAGGCACGCGTCATATTTGATGCCGTGGAACATGCCCGGGTTGAAGCTATTGGCGCTAATGATATGCCGGGGGTTGCCCGGAATCTCCGTACCAGCACAGAAGCCAAGTTCACCCAGACAACATTGCCGCCACCGGGGCCAGCAGACGCGGATGATCAATCCCAGACTATTGCCCATGTGACCAATTTGCTAATCAGAGAAGCACTGACCGGTGAAAAACCACCCAAAAGCGTGGCAATGTCTGTTGATTTATGGCGGCCATGGATCGAAAACCGCGCTGGTGATCTGATTGATCAGCTAGGTAATTCTGTTGATGATCAGGCCTCTTATGCGGAATTGAGCCGTAAGCTGATTGGTGCATTAGAAACAGATTTAGGTGATCCGATTGATCCGGATGATGATAATAATGAGGATGACGAAGCCGAAGCCGAAGGTGATCAGGGCGAGGATGATAATGCCAACCCGCAAGGGGAAAGTGATGACGGTGAGGCCGGTGAAAGCATGGATCAGCCCGGGGAAGCATCAAGCATGGAAGCATCCGAAGGCGATGGCGACGGGTCTGAAGAAGACGGCGATTCTGCTCTAACCGAGGGTGAGCAACCATCAGGCGAACAGGATTCCAACAGCCAGAGCGATAGAGGCAATGCCGAATATTATCGTATCTTTACCGAAAGCTATGACGAAGTCGTTGATGCGATGGATTTATGTGATCCTGATGAGCTAACGCGGCTAAGACAATTGCTGGATAAACAGCTGGATCATCTGAATGGGGTGATTGGAAAACTGGCTAACCGGTTGCAACGAAAGCTCATGGCGCATCAAAACCGAAGCTGGGATTTTGATCTGGAAGAAGGTATTCTGGATGCAGGTAAATTATGCCGTGTTGTCACCCAGCCAACGCATCCCCTGTCCTATAAAATGGAAAGTGATATTACGTTCCGCGATACCGTTGTCAGCTTGCTCATTGATAATTCCGGTTCCATGCGGGGGCGACCGATTACTATTGCGGCGGCGGCGGCGGATATTCTGGCACGGACGCTGGAACGGTGCGGGGTCAAGGTCGAAATCCTTGGCTTTACAACCAGAGCATGGAAAGGCGGGCAAGCCCGTGAAGCGTGGCAATTAGCTGGCAAACCTGCTTATCCCGGCCGTCTAAACGATTTGCGCCATATTATTTATAAATCGGCGGATGCCCCCATGCGCCGCGCCAGAAAATCATTAGGGCTAATGCTCCGCGAAGGCTTGCTAAAAGAAAATATAGATGGCGAAGCATTACTATGGGCGCATAACCGGCTGATCGCACGGTCAGAAGAACGCCGTATTCTTATGGTTATTTCTGACGGCGCGCCAGTTGACGATTCGACGCTATCGGTAAACCCCGGAAACTATCTGGAACGGCATCTGCGGCAAGTCATTGCCTATATCGAATCGCGTTCGCCGGTTCAGCTTGTGGCCATCGGTATTGGTCATGATGTGACCCGATATTATGAACGTGCTGTTACCATCACGGATGTGGATCAGCTAGGCGGTGCCGTGACATCACAGCTGGCCGATCTGTTTGACGAAGACGCCAAAACGCCACGCGGTAGAGCGCGGAAAAGGCAAATTGCCTAACCGGTATCATTCAAAAATAAAGATATGAAGTTAAACGCCAGTTTTAATAATTAGCTAGGTTGAATGATTAGCTAGTAATGGCCGCTTTGATAGCGCGTTTGACATGAACCGCGTTAGAGCTCAGGTTTTCGTCTTTAGCGGATAACAGAAACGCATCAATACCGCCTGTTTTTTCCACTGTACGAATAGCGTTTGTTGATACCCGAAACGATACAGACTTACCCAGTGCATCACTAATCATAGATGAGTTTTGCAGGTTTGGCAGAAAACGGCGACGAGTTTTATTTTTAGCATGGCTGACATTGTTGCCAGTCATTACGCCTTTACCAGTCAATTCACAGCGACGGGACATATTAAACTCCTCACATATATGCTTTATGCAGACTTAATCATTACGAAGGGAGGTATTAGCGCATCCAGCGGCAATCGTCAAGATAAGTTATTGTTTTTTTACCAACATACCGGCCAAAACGACATTATCATCTCGTGTTGATTTATTTATATTATTTAAGATAGTATACTACACTTAAATATAGGAATTGCATAAAAAAGTAGCACCGTTTTTCTGGGTATAAATGATGAAAACGCCGAATCCAGATGATATTGTCGACTATCAGGTCAATCCGGTAACAAAAATTAAACGCAATGTTACCATTGATAAACGACGCACGACATTGATGCTCGAACAGGAAATCTGGACAATACTGGATGAATTGGCTCGCGAAGAAGGGCTA
The DNA here is from genome assembly GCA_018701255.1 of Alphaproteobacteria bacterium. Taxonomy (GTDB): domain Bacteria; phylum Pseudomonadota; class Alphaproteobacteria; order Puniceispirillales; family UBA1172; genus UBA12202. The sequence continues at coordinate 12,720 of JABIWM010000153.1, forward strand.
TCCATTGATGAGCTATGCAACCAAATCCATCATTTTCATGACGGATCAGAAAGCATTAGCTCTGTTCTGCGGATTATTGCTGTGCTGGCCTGCCGTGTTGTTCAGACTAATTCTTCCACATCCGGACATGCTTTTCACAATAACCAGATGATGTTTCCATCACGCCTGCATCAAGCATTAAACCGGCTTAATCCGGCCACTGATGCGTAATGCCTCTGCCGCGTTGCTCACCTGCCCGATAGCATCGGTTATATGGGCAAAGCCGTCTCTGGCCAGTAATGTATCCAGATCATGTATCATTTTTGCCACGATATGCGGGCCGTTAAGCGCCAGTGCTGTATAAAGCTGAACCAGATGTGCCCCTGCCAGAATTTTTGCATATGCCGCCGCCGCGTTATCAACGCCGCCAACGCCAATAATAGGAATATCCTTGGGCAGTCGCGATCTGGCCAGCGCCAGCCATTCTGTTGACGATACCAGCAATGGCGCACCGGAAAGCCCGCCTGTTTCGGTTTTATGCGGGGAACGCAAGCTATCTGGGCGGCTTATGGTTGTGTTTGTTAGTATCACGCCCGCCGCACCCATATCAGGAAGCCTTTCCAGAACAGCCAGAAAATCTGCTTCATTCATATCTGGTGCCAGTTTAATCAAAACCGGTATTTCGGGTCTGGCGCATTCGGTTTTTACCGCTTTCATAATATCTGCCAGAATTTCAGGTGTCTGCATATCACGCAAACCGGGGGTATTCGGGGATGACACATTGACCGTTATATAATCGGCATAAGGCGATAAAATAGCACTTGTTGCCGCGTAATCGGCGATGCGATCCATGCTGTCTTTATTCGCGCCAATATTGATGCCAAGCACCGCTTGCTGACCAAACTGACCGGATGCCGTCTGACGCCATGCCGATAGCCGTGTTTTTGCCTGTTCTGCGCCGTCATTATTAAATCCGTAGCGATTTATCACCGCCTGATCCTGCGGCAGACGAAATACTCTGGGCTTGGCATTACCGGCTTGCGGTTTTGGCGTGATGGTTCCAACCTCAACAAATCCGAACCCCAAGCGGAATGACCCTGACATTGCCGCCGCATTTTTATCAAAACCAGCAGCTAACCCGATAGGATTCGCAAAATTCAAACCAAGACAGTTCTGTTTGAGGCGCGGGTAATCCTGTTCCCGTCCGAACGCCGGAACCAGACCATGGGACATAGCCCAGACAGCCAGATGATGTGCCTTGTCTGGCGATAGACGATGCGCAAGTAAAGTCTCAAGCCTGCTGATCAACCGGCTTCTCCTGCCAGATCACCATTAACCGCCTGCATG
>JABIWM010000003.1 GCA_018701255.1 Alphaproteobacteria bacterium
CGTGAATATTCAACTTGCTGAATAAATCCCGCGTCTACCATAAAAAAGTCATTTTTGCAGGATATGTGGTGAAGCCATAGTCAGGGGTGTTATGACGCGCGAATTATGATAAGCATGATAAAAATATAATATATGTCATGATTATGTGTTTTATAACACGGATATCAGGCCGGAATTGAAGCCATTAAGTTAAGCCATTAGCCAAAGCAGGGATTGAGGGTATTATGATTGTCAAATGGTTGATAAGATTAATCAGCCTTGGTCTGTTTATGACGGTGCTAGGCATCATCTTTATGGTGATGGTATTCTGGCATTTTGGCCGTGACTTACCTGATCATCACCAACTAGCCAAATATGAGCCGCCAGTATTAACCCGTGTGCATGCCGGAAACGGGGCGCTATTAGCGGAGTTTGCCACCCAGAAACGGGTATTCATCCCGATTGATTCTATTCCCAAGCCGGTGATTTATGCGTTTCTGTCCGCCGAGGATAAAGGGTTCTATCAGCATTTTGGCATTGATCTATGGGCAGTAGCCAGAGCTATGGCAACGAATGTTAAAAATCTGGCCAGCAACCGGCGACCCATAGGTGCGTCAACTATCACCCAGCAGGTCGCGAAAAACTTTCTGCTGACCAATGAGCTGTCTTATAAACGCAAAATCAAAGAAGCTATTCTGGCTTTACGCATTGAACGGGCATTTGATAAAGACCGTATTCTTGAGCTGTATCTGAATGAGATTTATCTGGGGTTCAGCAGTTATGGCGTAGCGGCGGCTTCGTTGAATTATTTTGATAAACCGCTTGATCAATTGACGCTGGCAGAAGCCGCGTATCTGGCCGCGTTACCGAAAGCGCCGAATAACTACCATCCGACCAGAAAATATGCCGCCGCCGTGATGCGCCGAAACTGGGTTCTAAGCCAGATGCGCGAAAACGGCTACATCACCGCAGCCGAAGAAACCGCCGCCAGAGATGAGCCATTAGTGATCAGGGCAAGAAGCGGAAGCGATGGTGCCGATGCGCCGTTTTTTGTCGAAGAAGTCCGGCGCGAAATTGCAAAAACATTCGGTGATGATGCGCTTTATCAAAGCGGGTTATCGGTGCGTACATCTGTTGATCCCGAATTGCAGACGCTGGCCGATACCGCATTGATCAACGGGCTTGAAGCACTGGATAAACGGCAAGGCTGGCGCGGTGCGCTTGGCCAGATTGATCTGAAAGATTTGCCGCAAGCAGCATTTATTGAGGGTTTATTGCCCTATCGGAAAAGCTTGATCGCAAACCGCTATCCTGCGGTGGTAACCGCCGTTAATGGTAAAGCGGCGCAAGTGATTGTTCTGATGGCAGATAAACATGGCGATATGCTGATTGGTGGCGAGATACCGTTTGCGCTGGCAGATTGGGCCTATCCGCCGCGTGATTATGCGGGCAACAGACCTGATCCGATTACCCGTCTTGATGCCGCATTATCGGTGGGTGATGTGATTGTTGTTCAGCGGCCGGAAACCGCATTAGACCGCTTGCAAAGGCATCCGGATTTGCTAGTCACGGATACCACATGGGCGTTAGGACAAGTGCCATTGGTGCAAGGCGCTATTGTTGCGATGGACCCGCATACCGGCCGGGTGCTGGCCATGACAGGCGGCTTTAATTCCGTGCAGAGTGAGTTTAATCGCGTCACTCAGGCCTATCGTCAACCGGGGTCGGCATTTAAGCCATTTGTCTATCTGGCCGCCCTTGATGAGGGCTATTCGCCGGTAACAAAAATACTGGATGCGCCATTGGTGGTTGATCAGGGGCCGGGGTTGCCTAAATGGAAGCCAGCCAATTACACAAAGCGGTTTTATGGCCCCAGTATCATGCGGTTGGGGATTGAACAATCGCGCAATTTAATGACTGCGCGGCTAGCCATGCAGATGGGCATGCCCAGCGTTCAGGATTATGCCAGACGGTTTTCGATTGATGCCGAATTGCCGCCATATCTGTCCATGTCGCTTGGGGCTGGTGAGACGACCTTGATGTCGATTACGGCGGCATATGGCATGATTGTTAATGGCGGGCATTATATCGAACCCAGCATCATTGACCGCGTTCAGGATAGATACGGCCAGACGATTTACCGTCATGACAAACGCCAATGCGACGGCTGTCAGCTGATGGATATCAACGGCGATAATCTGTACACGCCGCCAGAATTGCAGGATAACCGCATCACCGTGACAGATGAAGGTTCAGCCTATCAAATGGTGTCCATGCTGGAAGGCGTGGTTCAGCGCGGCACGGCTAGGCGAATGCGGGATATCAATTTTGCTATCGCGGGCAAAACCGGCACCACAAATGATAATACCAATGGCTGGTTTATCGGTTTTACGCCTGATCTGGTGGTTGGTGTTTATGTTGGCTTTGACCGGCTAAAACCACTTGGCAAGAATGAAACCGGTTCAACGGTTGCGGTTCCGATATTTGAAAACTTCATTATCGCCGCCATGAAAGACCGCCCGCAAATTCCGTTTCGCCGACCGGATAATATCAATCTCTATACCATTAACGCCAAAACCGGTGTTCGGGCATCACCAGATGACGAAGACAGCATGATCGAAGCATTCAAACGCGGTCAGGAACCGCTATATGCAATCAGTCAGGAAGACGTGATAGGCGCAGATGGAAACACATCCAGCCCGGGGGAAAAAGATATCCCCAGTTTATATTGATGGCTTGTATTGATGGCTTGTATTGATGGCATTTATTCTAACCATTCCGGAAAAGCGCATCATAAAACCGTATGATCATATATTATTGCAGCGGAAATGCCGAACGGCCTTGCCATCACAGGGCAATATGCGCTAACCACCATCTATGAGCGCAGAAACCGAACATAAAGCCGAAGCTATCCGGTCAAGCCTGTCATTGCTACGTCAGCATCTGGACTGGGATAAAAGTCAGGCCAGACTGGCAGAATTGCAAGTCGAGGCCGAAGATCAGAATCTATGGAATGATCAGCAAAAAGCCCAAGCCGTCATGCGCGAAAAAAACAGCTTGGAAGTCATGATCAATGATGTCAACGGCATCACCCAACAGCTAGACGATGCGCTTGAAATGATTGCCATGGCCGAAGACGAAGGCGATGATGAGCTGATTGCGGAAACCATGCAGCAATTAGCCGAGCTGGAACAACTGGCCGGCCGCAAACAGCTGGAAAGCCTGCTTTCTGGTGAGGCTGATAACAATGACTGTTTCATCGAAATAAATGCCGGTGCTGGCGGAACCGAAGCACAGGACTGGGCAGAAATGCTGGTGCGGATGTATTATCGCTGGGCAGAACAGCATGGCTATAAAATCGACTATATTGAGGAAAGCCCCGGCGAAGAAGCTGGCGTTAAATCAGTAACCATGCGGTTTAATGGTGAGCGTGCCTATGGCTGGATGAAAACCGAATCAGGGGTGCATCGGCTGGTGCGGATATCGCCTTATGATAGCTCGGCACGGCGGCATACCAGTTTTGCGTCTGTATGGGTTTATCCGGTTGTTGATGACACGATTGCGGTTGAGTTCGAAGAAAAAGATTTGCGGATTGATACCTATCGCGCATCAGGTGCTGGTGGCCAGCATGTCAATAAAACGGATTCGGCTATCCGCATCACCCATCTTCCTACCGGCATAGTGGTGCAATGTCAGAACGACCGGTCGCAACACCGTAATCGGGCCACTGCCTATAACATGCTGAAAGCCCGACTCTACGAAGCAGAATTGCAACGCCGCGAAGCAGAAGCCAACACAACCAGTGCCGCAAAAACCGACATTGGCTGGGGCAATCAGATCAGATCATATGTGCTTCACCCGTATCAGATGGTTAAGGATTTGCGGACACAGGTTGAAAAAGGCAACGCCCAAGGCGTGCTTGACGGTGATATCGATGCCTTTCTCGAAGCCGGATTAGCTCAACGTCTTGATACTGGCAAAGATAGCTGATTTACCCGATGATTTAATATAACGCCTTAATGCAGGGCTTTCACCGCTTCCAGCACGTCTTCGGCATGACCGGGGACTTTCACCTTTGGCCATGCTTTTTGAATCACGCCGTTGGTATCAATAATAAAAGTGGCACGGGCAATGCCCATATATTTTCGGCCATACATGGATTTTTCTACCCATACGCCAAACTGCTCACAGATATCGCTGTCATTATCAGCACCAAGCGCGCAGGTCAGCGCATGTTTTGCTCTGAACTTGCCCTGTTTTTCGGGCGTATCCTTGGAAATACCGATAACCGCAACATTAAGCGCGTCAAACTCGGCTTTCAATTCGGAAAAGGCAATGGCTTCTTTGGTGCAGCCGGATGTGTCGGCTTTTGGAAAGAAAAAGACAACGGTCATGCCGGTCTGTTCCTTGAGCGTGAACACGCCCCCATTAGTGTTACTCATATCTGTTTTAATGGTGAAATCCGGCGCGTTATCGCCCTCAGTTAGCATGGAGGATAGCATGATTTTTCCTTTCTTATCGGTGTTCTCTGAAATATTCCCCGGTCTGGTGCCTGAATTGTTCCCAGATATGGGGATATGACAGGATAAAATGACCTTCGGGGTGTGACTGATTGTTGTAATTGATATATAGTATTTCATAACGAATTGACCATGGTCAATTCAATTGATTGTGAGTTATTTTTCCCGAAACTTCTGGGGATGAGGCGTTGGCCATACATAAAACATTCCGCTTACGGCATTTTCTGACTGGTCTGCTTGTTATGGTTGGGCTTGCCGGTGCTGTTCTGGGCGGGGGTGTCTGGTACATCAATTCCAGTGGCCAGCTGGAACGCTGGATTGAAACAAAACTTAGCAATCCGGATAATCAGGTCATGGTGCGTGTCGAAGATGCCAGTATCTCGCTATCGCTATCCACGCATCCGATTATGATCAGCACGGCGGAGGTGAATATATCTGTTCCGGAACAGACGATTGCGCTACCCGAAGCGCATTTCACGTTTGGCGTTCTTGATCTGTTTTCCGAAAATCCTATTCCCAACAGCATTACACTGGACGGGTTGGCTTTTGCAGTAGAATATGGCGCTAATGGCTGGCATACAGGCAAATCTTTTGCCGCATTAATAAATATCTTTAGCCCAGATAGCCCTGATAGAATAGCCACGGATACATCCGCGCCCAATAATCTGTTTCCAATAGAAAAGCTGACGATAAGTAACGGTAAAATCACCGTGCTTTATCCCTCATCAGAAGCTGACGAAGCCAATGTCAGCCTGCATGTTGATGGTATCATGATTGATATCGAACATGTGGGCGAGGAGATTAAAGCCGATATTTCTGTTAATCATCCGGAATTAGGCGAAGCCCGCCTCAATGGCCGCATCAGTTCTGATTTGCGCGACTGGGATATTGCCGCCATTCTGGATCAGTTTGATAGCGGTTTTTTCTATCCCTATTTAGGTGTGAATATTCCGGAATTGCATGATCTGGGGCTGATCACGGGGAATGTCCGGCTGATATTATCCGAACAAAAAGTAAGCGTTCTGTCGGGTGATGTTACTGCCAAAAATGGCCAGATCATCGTGCCGGTGGTTGGTGTTATTGATTTCGTCAACGCCGCGTCAGAGTTTCATTATGATAAATCGGTTGACCGGCTGGTGCTTGACTCGCTGAATATAAATGCCCCGCAGACTAGCGCGATATCAGGCCGAATATCTCTTAGTGGTGAGCTAAGAGAAGCTTCAACTGCAACGCCGGTTTTAAAAGCATCTCTCACTGGCCAGAATATCCCCCTGCAACCGGTACTGGCGATGGTGCCGGATTATCAATGGCTCAGCCATCCTGATCATGGCCGGATGTTGCGTGGCGGCAAAATCGATGAAGTTGCGCTGGAAACCATTGCAACCATCAACCGCAACGATGACCAGATATCGTTTAAAACCTTTTCGCTGACATCCAAGGTGCAGAAGATCAGATTCATATCCGGTTTCGGGCCAGTTGACCGCCTTGCCGGACTGCTGGATGGCGAGTTTAATTTTGTTCTTGGTGAAGACGGACAGATTAAGCAGGCAAATACCCATGTTATTCTTAGCGCCGGCAGTATCCTGCCTAAACAAGGCGCAATGATTATCCCGATTAACGGAATTGAGCTTATCGCCCGACTGGATGGCAGTGCCTTGGAAATAGACCGTCTGGCGGTAGATGCGTTATCCCATGGCCAGATGGCCTTGCGCGGGAAGCTGACACTGGATAATCAGCTGGTTCCATCGGTATTTGAAACCCAGCTTCAGGCCGAGGGGCTGGACAATGCATTGGTGATGAATTTGTGGCCGGAACAATTATTCCCGCGCACCCAGTCATGGATCAAAACGCATATTGCCGGTGGTCAGGTCAATAGCTTTTATCTGAATGTCGGGCTTGATCTCAAAGAAGACCGGATCAAGCCGTTATTTGTCGAAGGCGGCGGCATGGCAACAACGCCGCGATTTTATTATATGCTGGATCATCAGCCCATTACAGATGCTAAAATCGGGCTTAATATTGAGGGAACAAAACTGGCTGGAACAACGATAGATGTTACTTTCAACGAAGCTACGCTGAACGGAATTGATATCAAAGGCACCAAGCTGACCGTCAATCGCAAAGAAGATGTTGCTGATGTGGCGCTTGCTATTATGGCGCGTGGTGATTTTGCCGATATTACCGCTGTTATAGACGAACCCCGATTTAGAGTGCTGTCCGCCAATGGGTTGTTGCTTGATGATGTACAGGGCAGGGCTGATATTACTGGCGCTGTCCGGTGGCAGTTGCCACAACAAAAACGCCAGATGCAACCAGCTGAGTTTGATGTCAAGATATCGGCAAGTATGGAAGCCGCCGCCATGTCTGGCTTGCCCGGTGATGTTACGCTTTCTGATGGGCTGATCAATCTGCAATATAATAATCGCGATATCCGGATTAACGGGCGTGGGCGTATCAATGATGCACCAGCGAATTTCTATTTCCACAGAGACCGCCTGAAAAATAACTTTGTTGATCTGACCTTTACTAAAAGCGATGCGCTTACCGCCATGCTTAACCGGTCATTTCCGCTAGAACTTGGCGGGGCTGTTGGTGGGCAGATATATATCGCTGATCCGCATCAGGGCGATGATCTGGATATCAAATTCAATCTTGATCTGGGGGATGCCCATTTTTATATTCCGCGTCTGGAACTCACCAAGCTGGAAGGCGAAAGAGCGTCTGTTTCTGCTGATGTCAGCATCAGTCATGGCACCCCTCGGCTGATTAAGAATATTGTTATTGATGCCGATGTTATGCGCATGGAAGGTGATATTCGTCTTGCCAAGAATGGCGATTTTATGAATGCTGATCTAGCGGTTATGGAATGGCCGGGCAATGAGCTGAGTGATGTGAGTTTCCGGCGACACACAGATGGCAGTTATGGGTTAACCGCAAGGGCAGAAGTCATGGATTTACGTCCGTTCCGGTTAAAGGAAAGCCCCGGCGAAGGCATGGATTTGACGCTTGAGCTATCGGCAGAACGGCTGATCCTTGATCACCGGTTATCAGTTGCGGGCAGTGTTGTTATAGAAACCCGTGCAGACGGTTCAGGCGCGGCTAATTTTCTGGGTAGTATGTTTTTAAAAGACCGGCCTTTTATGACCGAAGCAACCATGACCGCGCAATTTGGCGGCATTGGTGATACCATGCATGCTTCCGGTTTGATTGGCGGCGTGGAAGCCCAGCTTAATCTGCAATCAGGATTAGCAGATGGTGACCGGCTTATGCTGACAACACAAAATGGCGGGCAGGTATTAAAAGCACTGGATGTGACCGATGCTATCCGGGGCGGTGCCATGACTATGAATGTTCTTTATGAACCGGATGATGCTGAACATTATGTTGCTGATTTTGTGTTGACGGATTTTCGTGTGATCGAAGCCCCGCGTGCTATCCGGATGTTATCGGTGCTAAGTCTGGCCGGGCTTTATTCGCTGGTCGAAGGTGATGGAACAGGTTTCACAGAAGGACAGGCGCGCATCATTGTCACGCCAGAATTCCAATCACTTGATACTGTAAAAGCGCGTGGTGATGCGCTGGCGATTGAGCTAACCGGCCAGATCAACCGTAATGATGAAAGCCTGAATATTAGCGGTGTCATTGTTCCGGTCTATCTGGTCACGGAATTGCTGGGGCAAGTGCCAATCGTTGGTGAGATTATCACCGGCATCAATAACGAAGGCATATTCAATACGCGGTTTCGCCTAAAAGGCACGATTGATGATCCGGATACGGATGTCCGTTTGTCCAGCCTTGCCCCCGGCGTATTGCGTGATATTTTTTCACCAGACTGGATCAATAACGAACGCTCACGTCTGCTTGACGAAAATTAACCGACAGAGCTTGATCCGTGTTACTGTTGTTGTCCGGTATTAGCGGGCGGTTTGCAGAATAGCGTGGCGTTTTTTACCAGAGGATATTTTGATCTCACCATCCGGATTGGTGTCTGTTGTTGTGATCTGATGATCCTCGTCAGTGATGGATATATCATTGACGCGGCCACCACCGCCACGGATCAATCGTCTAGCCTCACCATTGCTGGCGGCAAAACCACATAGCTTTAGCGCATCAATCAGGCTAAGTGGCAGGGTGGCGGAAAATTGCGGCAGACCAGCGGCTAGCTTGCCTTCGTTAAAGGCCTGATTAGCCGTGGCCTCAGCGGCTTTAGCTTGTTCCGGAGAATGGCAAAGCGCGGTTACTTCATTGGCCAGTATAATCTTGGCATCGTTAATTTCCTGGCCTTCCAGTGCTTCCAGTCTGGCGATCTCATCTAATGGCAATTCGGTAAATAACCGCAAAAACCGGCCAACATCATTGTCTTCGGTGTTGCGCCAGAATTGCCAGAAATCCCAGACCGACAGATGGTCTTCATTGAGCCAGATAGCGCCCTGGGCGCTTTTCCCCATCTTAGCCCCTGATGCGGTAGTGATCAGCGGTGAGGTCAGCCCATAAACCGATTGTTCATCAACGCGGCGCGTTAAATCAATGCCGGTGACAATATTGCCCCATTGGTCAGACCCGCCCATTTGCAACAAACATCCATAACGGCGGCGCAATTCCATGAAATCATAGGCTTGCAGGATAGCGTAGTTAAACTCAAGAAAGCTAAGCGGTTGTTCCCGATCAAGACGGAGCTTAACGCTGTCCATGCTCAACATACGGTTTACCGAAAAATGCATGCCGAAATTCCGCAAAAACGAAATATAGCCAAGCTCATCCAGCCATTCGGCATTATCAACCATGACAGCATCGGTCGCGCCATCACCGAAGCTGAGATAGTTTTCAAAGATGCGCTTGATGCCCTGTTTATTTTTTTCGATATCCTGATCAGAAAGCAATGGCCGCTGGGTATCTTTACCAGATGGATCACCAATTTTTGTAGTGCCGCCACCCATCAGAACAATCGGCTTATGACCGGTTTTCTGCAAAATACGAAGCATCATGATCTGGATCAAAGACCCGACATGCAAACTGTTTGCCGTGCAATCAAATCCGATATAGGCCGGAATACAGCGTTTGCTGGCCATCTGGTCGAGGTCGTCAATATTCGTGGCCTGATGCATGTAGCCACGTTCGGTAATGATATTGATAAAATCAGATTGGTAGCTCATATCGCATCTGGCCTGTTGGATGGAAAGATGTTGGAGGTAATGCCGGGGTTAATCGTCTGTCTGTTCAACCATATCAGGTTCTGCCGTGCTGAGGAAATCACCTATGGTATCTGTTAAGTCTTCTAGGTGGTGCGTGAAGAAATGATTGGCGTCTTCAATTTCACGGAAATCAATCTCAATCCCTTTCTGGGTCGGGATTTTTTCAATGGTGGCAGTAACCTGTTCTGATAATACCACCGTATCAGCACCGCCATGGACAACCAGTCCGGATGACGGACAAGGCGCAAGGAACGTGAAGTCATGTTCATGAACAGGCAGAGTAGCAGAAACAAAGCCCACTACCTCAGGCCGGCGCATCATTAATTGCATACCGATTAATGCGCCAAAAGAAAATCCGGCAATCCAGCATGATCTGGCGCCCGGACATTGCGATTGAATCCAGTCAAGTGCCGTTGCCGCATCAGACAATTCGCCCTCGCCACCGGAATAATTACCCTGTGACCGGCCAACGCCGCGAAAATTAAATCGCATGACCGAAAATCCGCGTGCCTGAAACAGCTTATACATGGCGAATGACACACGGTTATTCATGTTACCGCCGAAATTCGGTTCCGGATGCAGGATCAGGGCAATCGGTGCCGTTGGGTCGATTGCTGGCATGTAACGGGCTTCTAGTCGGCCCTCAGGGCCATTAATGATAACTTCTGGCATGATATGTCTCAAAGAATTGATATGTCGGGCTTATAGCCGAATTATCTTGTAAAATCAAAAACAATTCATTGGAATGACTAACAAAAGATGAAAGCTTTGATCTGCTTCCAGTTGAAATTTGTCATCTGTGCCGCTAAATGATAGGGTATAACAACAGTTTCTGCTTACAAATGTTCTATATGAACGTAACAGGGGGCATCCATGCGCGGGTTTATTGATGAACTGCGTAGTATCAGAGAAAGAGACCCGGCCGCCGGTGGGCTGATCGGGCTGTTTTTTCTTACGCCTAGTGTTCATGTTATGCTGGCCTACCGGCTGGGGCATCGGTTATGGCGCTGGCGGTTCAAGTTTCTTGCCCGCTTTACGATGCAACTGGCGCGGTGGTTTACCGGCATTGAAATTCATCCGGCCGCAAAAATTGGCAAACGGTTTTTTATTGATCACGGCATGGGTGTTGTCATTGGTGAAACGGCTGTGATTGGTGATGATGTTACTTTTTATCACGGGGTGACCATGGGCGGATTATTGCCAAGTGTTGATAGCGATGGCCAGCGCCAGATAAAACGTCACCCGACCATTGGTAATAATGTGATTGTCGGTGCCGGTGCGCAAATACTGGGGGCAATTACCGTCAGCGATTGCGCCCGTGTCGGCGCGAATTCTGTTGTCGTCAAGGATGTTCCGCGCGGGGTTACGGTAACCGGTATTCCGGCACGGCCAGTCAGCGCCAGACGGGTTCATGATGATACCACCTTTCAGCCTTATGGCACGCCAGCAGATTTATCATCTGATGCACGGGATAAGGCGATCAAGGGGCTGTTGCAAGAAGTTGATAACCTGCACAACAAATTGAAAATGCTCGAAGACGCGCAAGGCGATGCTAATCCCAAAGATGATAGTTTTGACGGTGAGGCAGATAAGTTTGACCATAAGCCATTTTCAACAACAGACAGAAACTAGCCGTTTGCACTCATGATTGCCTGTGATTACCTATGACATCTGATCCGATTTATCTGGATTATAACGCGACCGCCCCTTTGCGGCCGGCGGCTCAACATGCCATGATGAACGCAATGGGCCCGCCGGGTAATCCGTCATCGGTGCATCATCAGGGGCAGAAGGCAAGAGCCATTGTTGAACTGGCACGGGAACAAGTGGCAAAATTGGCAGATGCTGATCCGGCTAGCGTCATTTTTACTAGCGGCGGCACAGAAGCAAACTGGCAGGCGTTACACGGTTTTTCTGACCGCATGATTATCACCACACCGGTGGAACATATGGCGGTTTTATCGGCAGCACCGGATGCCTTACTGATTGATGTGGACGCGGATGGGGTGATTGATCTGAATCATCTGGAACATTTGCTTAAAACCTATAAAGACAATGCGCTGATATCTGTCATGACCGCGAATAACGAAACCGGCGTGATCCAGCCGCTTGATCAGGTGGTGGAACTTGCCCGTGCATACGGTGCGCTGGTGCATTCCGATGCGGTGCAGAGTTTTGGCAAGGGCGATTCCAATGGATGTGCCGGTTTGCGGGCTAGCGGCGTTGATATGCTAACCATATCGGCACATAAAATGGGCGCGGCCACCGGTATTGGCGCGTTACTGGTGCGTGAAGGATTGGTGATACCGCCATTAATCGCAGGCGGCGGACAGGAATCCCGGCGCCGTGGCGGCACCGAAAATCTGATTGGAATTGCCGGTTTTGGTGCGGCGGCAAGTGATATTATGGATAGCGGGACAGCATGGCTTGATCAGCTGGCTAAATGGCATCAATGGCTAGAAGATCAGATCAGCACCAATGCGCCAGACGCGGTTATTTTTGGCAAAGCGGCAAAACGGCTAGTTAATACCAGCGCTATTGCCATGCCCGGCCGCCGTGCCGAAACCCAAATCATGCAACTGGATTTAGCTGGAATAGCGGTTAGCGCAGGGGCGGCATGCTCATCCGGGAAAGTCGCCAATTCCCATGTTCTGGCGGCAATGGGCGCAGGTGATCTGGCGCATCAGACGATCCGCGTGTCATCAGGATGGAACAGCAAGCAGTCGGATTTCGAGCGTTTTTTTGAGATTTGGTTGCAGGTCTATAAAAACAAAGTATAACACGCGTTGAAATCATCATGCGTAAAACGTATATCATATGACATCAGGTGATATTAAAAATCAGAAAGGGTTTATCTATGCCATCAGTAACTTTTGTAAAACGTGACGGTAGCGAAGCAACAGTAGAAGCCGCCGCCGGGCTTTCTGTTATGGAAATTGGCCGCGATAATAATCTGGGCATTGAGGGAACATGTGGCGGCAGTCTGTCTTGTGCGACTTGTCATGTGATTGTTGATGATGCGTGGGTCGAAAAAACAGGCGCGGCTAGCCTTGATGAAGAAGACATGCTTGATCTGGCTTTTAATGTTGAATCCAATTCGCGGCTTGGTTGCCAGATTACCATGGATGATAGCCTTGACGGATTGAAGATCAGGATTGCGAATGACGACTGATCTGTCTGTTGCAAGCACCAATGATACCGGCTTAAATAGTCTGGGTTTTGACGCGCCGCCAGCGGAAACGCGGGTAGTGGTGGCGATGTCTGGCGGCGTTGATAGCTCGGTTGTAGCCGGGCTGTTAAAAGAAGCCGGATATGATGTTGTTGGCATCACGCTTCAGCTTTATGATCATGGTGAGATTATTCGCAATAAAGGCGCGTGTTGTGCCGGTGCGGATATTCTGGATGCGCGCCGTGCCGCCGCAACGCTGGGGATCAAGCATTATGTGCTGGATTACGAAAGCCGGTTCAAAGCCTCGGTGATGGATGATTTTGCCGATAGCTACCTCAAAGGGGAAACGCCGGTGCCGTGCATCACCTGTAACCAGACCGTGAAATTTCATGACTTGCTGGCGACCGCGCGGGAACTGGGGGCGGCATGTCTTGCCACTGGCCATTATGTGCGGCGGGCGGTTGATGATGCGGGCAGGGCGGTGTTGCAACGCGGCATTGATGCAACCAAGGATCAGTCTTATTTTCTGTTTGCGACAACGCCGGATCAGCTGGATTATCTGCGGTTTCCGCTGGGCGGGATGACGAAAGAAGACACGCGCGATCATGCGCGGCGCATGGGGCTGACGCTGGCCGAAAAACCGGATAGTCAGGATATCTGTTTTGTGCCGAATGGCCGGTATGGTGATATTGTCCGGCGGCTTCGTCCGGGGGCAATTGAGGCAGGGGACATTGTTGATCTGGACGGCAATATTCTGGGTCAGCATGATGGCGTGATTGATTTTACCATTGGCCAGCGGCGCGGATTAGGCATTGGCGGACGCAAAGACGCGGATGTGGATGAAGGCCGGCTTTATGTGGTAGCAATCCGGCCAGCGGAACGGCAGGTAGTGGTCGGCCAGAAATCTGATCTGGCCTGTCATGCCGTGGAATTGCGTGATACCAACTGGCTGGCCGATGATGTGCCGCCATTGGGGCGCAAGATATTGGCGCGATTGCGCAACACGGCACCGGCTGAACCAGCAGAAATTACCGGCTGGGATGCGGTAACAGGAACCGCAACGCTACGGCTAAATGCCCCGCAATTCGGGATAGCGGCAGGGCAGGCGGCGGCGATTTATGACGCGGCCGAACCGGACTGGTTGCTTGGTGGCGGCTGGATCAGCGCCGCACCAACCCGCGCCCATCAACAAGCGGATTGAGGAAGTGGATTTCGTAAGCAGCGGTGGCTTTACCAATTACAGTACCGTAGGTCAGGCACGAAAATAATACATATCTA
>JABIWM010000154.1 GCA_018701255.1 Alphaproteobacteria bacterium
GCATAAACAGATCGGTGGCGGCCACCTGTACAACCAAATCCAATGGTGAATTGTGGCCGGCCGGCCTGTTGGTATAGCGGCAACATCATATCCAGCTGGGCTTTCAGCTGATTCATGAAACGGTCAAACACCGGGTCTTGGTTGATATAATTCTGCACCGCCTGATCACGTCCTGTCTGATCAGCCAGATCACCAATCCAGTGCGGATTACTAAGAAACCGCATATCAAAGATCATGTCTGCATCACTTGGTGCGCCATGACGATAAGAAAAGCTCTGGACAACAATAGGCATGGGTTCAGCGGCATTACTACCGATACCATTCAAAAGCTGGCGGCGTAATTGCTGGGGAGAAACGCCGGTTGTATCAATCATCAAGTCCGCAATCTCAGCGATATCGGTCATGCGGTCGCTATCTTTATCAATGGCTAGATTCATATCAATATCGCCATTAACACGCATCAGCGGATGCCGCCGCCGCGTCACATTAAACCGGCGAACCAGCTCATTTTTGGATGTTGTCAGAAAGATCAGCATAATATTCTGATCCAGCCGCTTTCTGATGTCTGTTATCAGCCCCAGAAAGCCATCTGTGGTAAATCCGGATGTCCGCGCATCAATCGAAACAACCAATTGCCGTTTATTTGCCTCAACCTCGCGGGAAATCAGCTGATCAAACAAATATAGCGGCAGATTATCCACCGCCGTATATCCGGCATCTTCAAGAAAATGCAACGCCGTAGAAATACCTGATCCAGCCAACCCACATACAACAACCAGTGGCTTAATCGGGGCTTGCCGCGCGGCATCATTATCATGGGGCTCTGATGCGATCATGTATTCTCACAATAATGATGTGTTGTTTCAGACTATATAATTATGACACAAAAGTATCATTATCACTACTTGAAAGCGGCAATGTTAAGCGCATACCAGCCCCTGTGATGGCGTCCTTATCGTCTTTGACATTGAACGCTTCTATTGATCCGCCATGTGCTTCGGCTATCTTCAGCGATATCGATAACCCAAGCCCGGAATGCTGGCCAAAGCCTTCGCCGCTTGGTCGTTCCGAATAAAAGCGATCAAAAATAGCGTTAAGTTTATTTTCCGGTATCCCCGGCCCCTGATCCGTCACGCTGACAACTGCCATGCCTTTTGTTGTGGCCACGGTAAACTGAATACAGCTATCTGGCGGGCTAAAGCTGGCGGCATTTGTTAACAGATTATCCAGTATCTGAACAATGCGATCTACCGCTATGCGGACAGGCACCGGATGATCTGCGCTGATCACCTGCAGATTAAGATGTTCAAGGGCTAATTGCCGCGATTGCGCAAATCCGGCAACCATATCATTCAGATTAAGCGTTTCGTATTCGGCTTCGGTCATATCATGATCAATCCGGCTGGCCGCCGATATATCCGTAATCAGCCGATCCAGTCTGATCACATCAGCATGAATAACTTCCAGAAGCCGCTTTTGCTGATCCGGGTCTTTTAGTCTTTCCATGGTTTCAACCGCGCTTTTCAAAGATGTCAGCGGATTTTTGATCTCATGCGCCACATCAGCGGCAAATCCGGCGGTAGCAACCGCGCGTTCCTGCAATTCTTTGGTCATTAATGTTATGTCACGCGCCAGTTCACCAATTTCATCACTACGGTTAGTTAATCGCGGCAAATAAATCTGTTTGCTGTTGGATACCCGCACCTGATCAGCGGCTTTGGCTAACTGGCTGATTGGCCGGGTGATAGAACGCGACAGATAATAGGCAATCAGAATAGTGGCAAAAAGCACTCCGATAGATATTTGAAAAAACGAATACTGAACCGCGGCTACGTCTTTTTCTATCTGATCACCAGATGCCGTAATTAATAACGCGCCACGAACCACGCGTAAATTACGGATAGGCACGGCAATGCCCAGCACCACCTGACCGGCTCTATCTCTGGCGATAAACGGCATCACCTCACCAGCTAGTGCCCGTGACACCCCCGGATAGTCGGCGGCCTGATCTGAACGGGTTTCCCTGATCAGCGGATAATCCTGTTTACTGGACATCAGCGTTGATAGCGTATTGACCCAATCCCGCACCCATTGCATCAACCGATAACTGGACCCCTTATTCTGTGATATTTCCAGTGTTGTTGTAATTGCACTTTGCGGGGCGGCAAGCCCTATCGCGCTGACGCTATCAAGGATCAAACTTCCATCTGGTTGAAATACTCTGATACGGGCATCGGGGATACTGGCAATCAGCTGGGCAACCTGCTGCATGGTATCTTGCGATAATTCCCGCTGGGCCAGTTGTGAGTATCCGGCATCAGTCAACCCAATAGTCTGCGCCAGCGTCTCCCCCTGTCTTTCCAGTGCCATCAGTTCCGCGTTAAAAACCGTTTCCCTATACTGATCAACATAAAATAACCCAAGCAGAAACGCGCCCACTGGAAATATAGCCACCGCAATAATGCGGAAGCCAAGTGATAATCGCAAAAAATGGGGGCGGTATTTATTGCTCAAGATATTTATAGCCTACACCGTAAAGCGTTTCGATATGGTCAAATTGATTATCAACTTCCCGAAACTTGCGGCGCAGGCGTTTAATATGGCTATCAATTGTCCGGTCGTCCAGATAGACATCTTCGCCATAAGCCGCATCCAGCAACTGGTCTCTGTTCTTGACAATGCCGGGTCGCCGCACCAACGCAGACAGGATCAGAAACTCGGTAACGGTCAACTTGACTTCTTTTTCTTTCCACTTGCAGGAATGGCGGTCAGGATCAAGCACCATATCACCAAGAACAATCATCTGATCACCGGTTGAGCTAGCAGATTGATCCGCTCGCCGCAAAATAGCGCGGACTCTTTCAAGCAGTAACCGCTGTGAAAACGGCTTAGTGATATAGTCATCCGCGCCCATCCGAAGCCCTAATGCTTCATCCAGTTCATCATCCTTACTGGTCAGAAAGATCACCGGCAAATTGCTGGTGGTGCGAATATTCTGTAATAATTCCATGCCATCCATACGCGGCATTTTTATATCCAGAATAGCCAGATCAGGCGGGCGGCGTTTTAATCCGGCCAGCCCCTGTTCACCATCGGCATAGGTATCCACCTCATAGCCTTCGGATTCCAGCAATAAAGATACGGATGTTATGATATTCTGATCATCATCGACCAGTGCAATTTTAGAACCCATGGCATCTACCCTCCTTGACACACAACATAGTTTAAACCACTTCAAGGTTGGATGCTATCCCCTTGGCTAGGGCGTCAGTTTGGCCACAACATGGCGAAAACATGCCCATGCCATAATAACACTAATAAGGAAAAACCAATGCCGGATATATCAGAAACAGACATGATCAATCGCGCCAGACAGCTATTAAAACGGCTGGGCAAAGCAACATTATCAACAATTGACCGCAACACCGGATATCCTTACGGAAGCCTTGTTCTGATGGCCAGATGCGCGGATGATATGCCGTTATTGCTCTTATCTGATCTGGCTGATCACACACAGAATGTGCTGGCAGACTCGCGTGTTTCCCTAACGCTGGATGGCACCGGCAGTCCTGACACTGGCCATAAGGCCATGACAGGCGAACGATTGACGATGATGGGTAAGATCGAAAAAATGGATAAGGACAACATGATCAGCGCCTTTCTTTCCACGCACCCTGAGGCAGAATTATATGCCGGATTTACCGATTTCAATTGCTATCGCGTTATCCCCGAACGGTTTCATCTGGTCGCGGGATTTGGCCGCATCATGTGGCTGGATGCTGATCAAGTTATGGCCGCAGATGGCGGCAAAGGCTAAACCGGATCATACCGGATCATGATACAAGCGGAACATGCTTTAATGTACTTCATCCCAAGATAACCCTGACGATGCCTCAACCACCAGAGGAACGGATATGTTTACTGTTGGCTCTGCGGCTTTTTCCATCACGCCGGTGATCAGCGCCATCACATCATCAGCCGTTTCAGACGGGCATTCAAAAATCAGCTCGTCATGTACCTGTAAAAGCATTCTGGCCGGCAGACCAGAATCCGAAATAGCACCGGGCATGCGTATCATGGCCTGTTTGATAATATCCGCCGCCGTTCCCTGAATCGGGGCATTAATCGCCTGCCGTTCGGCGAAACCGCGCTGTGCCTGATTTGATGATTTGATGCCATTAATATAGAGCCGCCGGCCAAATAATGTTTCAACAAATCCTTGTTCATGCGCGGCAAGTTTTGTTTCGTCCATATAGGTTTTGATCCCCGGAAACCGTTCAAAATAGGCGTTGATATAGTCGCGTGCCTCACGTTGCGGAACATGCAATTGCCGCCCAAGCCCAAAGGCCGAAATACCATAAATGATGCCAAAATTAATGGCTTTGGCACGGCGTCTGGTTTCGCTGGTCATTTGATCCAGAGGAATATTAAACACTTCAGATGCGGTCTGGGCATGAATATCAACCCCCTGCCGGAACGCGTTAATCATGCTTTCTTCTTTGGCGATATGCGCGACTAGTCGCAATTCGATTTGTGAATAATCAGCAGAAATCAATTTGTGATCAGATTCGGCCACAAAAGCCGTCCGAATACGGCGACCTTCGGGGGTGCGA
This sequence comes from Alphaproteobacteria bacterium, assembly GCA_018701255.1. Lineage (GTDB taxonomy): Bacteria > Pseudomonadota > Alphaproteobacteria > Puniceispirillales > UBA1172 > UBA12202. Next base: position 4,614 of record JABIWM010000154.1, read on the forward strand.
ATGGGAATATTCTGGATATTCGGATCGCTTGAAGACAGACGGCCAGTCGATGCCCCGACCATGGAAAATGACGTATGCACGCGCCTGCTATCCGGATGAATGGCCGATACCAGCGCATCAGCATAAGTGGATTTGAGCTTGGCCAGTTGCCGCCAGTCCAGCACTTTTTCGGCAATCTCAACTCCGGATGCGGCTAAATCTTCGAGGATATCTGCGCCAGTTGACCATGCTCCGGTTTTAGATTTTTTGCCGCCCTGCAATTCCATTTTATCAAACAGAATCTCACCCAGTTGTTTGGGCGACCCTATATTGAATGGCGACCCGGCCATGGCATGAATCTGTTGTTCCAGCGTGTGCAGTCTTTCGGCAAACTCATGGCTGATACTGGCCAGCCGCGCCGCATCGACTTTGATGCCGGCGACTTCCATATCGACCAGAACAGGGATCAATGGCCGTTCCAGCCGTTCATATACCCGTGTTTTATGTTCCGTCGCCAATCGCGGTTTCAACATCTGCCATAATCGCAATGTCATATCCGCGTCTTCGGCGGCATAGGTTAGTGCTTCATCAGGGCTGACTTCATCAAAGCGCCGTTTCTTTGTTCCTTTGCCACAAATATCCGTGTATGAGATCATATTATGGCCCAGATGATGCGCCGCCAGATCATCCAGCTTATGACCGATACCGGTACCGGCATCCAGAACAAATGACAGACACATCGTATCATCAACCGGATGCAAGCGTGCGCTGCCATTAATTTGCCGTGAGAAAATATGATCATCATATTTGAGATTATGACCAATTTTCAAAATATGCGCGGCTTCCAGAACCGGTTTTAATATGGCCATAACATCATCTAATACCATTTGATCGGGCAATAGCGTCATGCCGGAATTGGTTTCGGTATCTGGACTAACATCATCAGAACCCAGATCAAAATCCAGTTGACCCTGATCTTTGGCCGCGCCGCCGCGATGCCGGATAGGAATATATGCCGCCACACCGGGGGCGGTCGCAATGGCAATTCCAACCAGCAAAGCCGCAGAGGAGCGTAGCGAAGTGGTTTCCGTATCCACGGCCATGATGCCCGCATCCGCAATCCGGCTGACCCAGTTTTTCAGCTGTTCCGGCGTGGTGATCAGCTCATAATTCGCCTCAACACTATCGGCGGCTGTCACTGGTGCTGATGCGTTATCTGTCGCGCTGGCCGGCGGTGATGCTGTTGGTGGCTGGCCGTTATGTTCGGATGATATCCGGCTAATCAGCCGGCTAAACTCTTGTTCTTTTAGAAATCCGAGCAGTTTATCCATATCATATGGTTGACGCGCCAGACCATCCAGCCCTATGGGCAATGGTACATCATCGCGCAAGGTGACCAGCTGGCGTGAAATGCGCGCCTGTTCGGCATAGGTGATCAGACTTTCGCGGCGTTTCGGCTGTTTGATTTCTTCGGCTCTGGCAAGCAGGCTGTCCAGATCACCAAAAGTATTGATCAGCTCAGCGGCGGTTTTAACGCCAATCCCCGGCACCCCCGGCACGTTATCGGTGGAATCGCCAGCCAGCGATTGCACATCAACCACTTTATCCGGTTGAACGCCGAATTTTTCCAGCACTTCATCCGCGCCAATCCGTTTCTGTTTCATCGGGTCAAGCATGGATACATGCGGCCGGATCAATTGCATCAAATCCTTATCCGATGATACAATGACAACATCCAGCTCTTTGCCTTCGGCTTCTTGGGCATAGGTGGCAATCAGATCATCAGCTTCAAATCCTTCTAGCTCGGCAACCGGCAGACTTAACGCTTCGGCGGCCACGCGGATCAGCGGGAATTGCGGGATTAAGTCTTCGGGGGCTTCGGATCGGTTGGCTTTGTAGTCGGGATAGATATCATTGCGAAATGTCTTCCGCGCCTGATCCAGCACGACGACCACATGATCGGGTTTCAAATCATCCAGCAATTTCATGACCATGCTGGTAAAACCGAACACCGCATTAACCGGCGTTCCGTCCCCGCGTGTCATCGGCGGTAAGGCAAAATAGGCGCGGAAAATATACGCCGAGCCATCAATAAGCAGGAGCTGATGGCTCATACCTGTGAACCGGAATCCATGTTGTCGCCCATGTTATCGTTGTTTTCCTCAACATAAAGACGTGAGCAATACGGACAGCGGACTTGCCGCGTGGTTTCGTCCAGCGTCAGCCAGACTTGCGGATGCCCCAGCGCGCCACCGCCGCCATCACATGATACACGCAGACCAGACACCGGAAACGGCGTGTGCATTTCTGACGTATCCGGCGTGGGATGCGGCGGTGCCAGATGGTTATCAGGCTTTATCATAAGAGATGATTTTGTCATTTTTTCACCATGCATGTCTTGATTGTAATGATGTGGATTCATCGTTCAAATATGTTGCTGATGTCAGGTTAGCATATCTGTCCGCATTGGGCAGTCAAAAAAAGCCCAAATTATATCGGAGTGAGTTCTGGGTGAGTTCGGGGTGAGTTCGGGGCTTGCATAAGCGGATGAACAGGCTTATTTCAATAGCATCAATTCACGCGAGGATACTATGCTTGATGCATTGAACATAACGCCGCCGGATCATGGCGCGGCGGTGACGGTTAGTCATCTGGACAAAATCTATCATGGCAGGAATGGCACCAAACATGCCTTGCGTGATGTGTCTTTGCGGATACCGGCAGGCAGTATTTTTGGCTTGCTGGGGCCGAATGGCGCGGGCAAATCGACGCTGATCAATATTCTGGCCGGTACGGTGATCAAATCCGGTGGCGTGGTCGATGTCTGGGGGACTGACCTTGACCGTAATCCGCGACAGGTGCGGTCGAATATCGGCGTGGTGCCGCAAGAGCTGAACATTGATGCCTTTTTTACCCCCCGCGAAACGCTGGACATGCAGGCCGGTATGTTTGGCGTGCCAATCCATGAACGGCGCAGTGATGATATTCTGGAACTGATCGGGTTGACGGATAAAGCGAATGCCTATGCGCGGACGTTGTCTGGCGGGATGCGGCGGCGATTGCTGGTAGGTAAGGCGATGGTGCATCAACCGCCAATTCTGGTGCTGGATGAACCAACCGCCGGTGTTGATGTGATGTTGCGCCAGCGATTATGGAACATGATTAAGATGCTGAATGCGCAAGGGGTGACGATTGTTCTGACCACGCATTATCTGGAAGAAGCCGAGGCGTTATGTGAGGAAATTGCCATATTGAATCATGGACAGGTGATTACACAGGCACGAACCAAAGACTTGCTTTCCGGAGCAGGCACGCGGCAAATGAGCTTTATGCTTGCCGCTGGTGCGGCCGGTGATGTGGGTAAGGTACAGGCAGAATGGGCGCGGCTCTATCCCGGTGCGACGGCGCCGGATATGACGCTGGATGGGCGGCAATTGCATGTGCGGTATGATCCGCAAATGGTGATGGCAGGCACGATTATGACAGCGGTGAGCGCCGCCGGATTGACGGTTGAGGATATCCGCACGAATGCGCCCGATCTGGAAGACGTGTTCCTCGCCCTGACCCGGGATAAATGATCCGGGGTATAAGACAGGGGATTATAGACTCGGGATAAAAGACAGGGGATAAATGATAGGGGATAAATGATGATCCGCTAGGTGGTTTTCTTTTTGCCGCAATATGGTATAACGGGATTAGGCACCCGTAGCTCAGCTGGATAGAGCGCTGCCCTCCGA
>JABIWM010000021.1 GCA_018701255.1 Alphaproteobacteria bacterium
CCAAATTGATATATCATGCTTAGGTTATACTGGGCTTGGGCATAACCATGATCTGCCGCGAGGCGATACCATCGCACCGCTTCCTTATCATCCGCAATCACGCCTCTGCCTTCGTTATACATATTCCCCAGATTATACTGGGCTTCGGCATAACCCTGATCTGCCGCAAGGCGATACCATTTCACCGCTTCCTTATAATCCTGCAGCACGCCTCTACCATGCTGATACATATCCCCTAGGTTATTCTGGCCTTTTGCATCACCCTGATCTGCTGCGAGGCGATACCATCGCACGGCTTCGGTATCATCCTGCAACACGCCTTCGCCATTTTCATACCTCTGCCCTAGGTTAAACTGGGCTTGGGCATGGCCTTGATGTGCCGCAACCCTGAATATTTCAGCCGCTTTATCTACATCCTTTCTCACCCCTTCGCCATATTAATACATTAGCCCTAGATTATGTTGGGCTTCGGCATTGCTCTGATCAATGGCTAACGAATAGAATACAACGGCTCTTGCTTTATTAGTTGGTACGCCTTCGCCATTCCGGTACATATTCCCTAAATAATACTGGGCTTCGGGGTCGCCATCATCTGCAAGGGGTCTGAATAGCTTTAAAGCAGTGGCATATTCTTTATTTTCATAAGCCGTTATGCCTTTTTCAATATCTGTTTTAAAGATACATCCAGCGAGGGCTAGCGTCATGGCCAGCGTGAGCATTAGTTTTTTCATGGTTCTGTCCTTTTGTATTGGCATTGGTGGATAGTCATTGATCACAACACATCAATATCAGATGAAAGTTAATACTTCGTTAAGGAGTGGGGTTTTTATGGTGATGGGGGGAGGGCTGTATATTGCCCGAACAACTGTCCAAATTATAACTCGGCCAGTCACATATGATGCCTTTTGCGATACCTGTTCAGGCAAGCATATATGGGGGGGGGAACATTTCGGGGGATTTTGGGATTAATCTGGAGCGGTCGACCAGACTCGAACTGGCCCTAAGAGCTTGGAAGGCTCTTGTGCTACCACTACACCACGACCGCCCTGATTATGTATCGCTATATAACAGCATTTTATTGATCTGAAAAGACTGATAACGATAACAATATCATAAACTTGTATTTATCCTAAAGCCAGCTTAAAGCCAGCCGGCAATATTTTCATCAATCAGCGTTTTGATTACGGTCATGCCATGATCACTGTCGTTCAGACAGGGGATATAGGTGAATGTCTTGCCGCCATTTTCAATAAACTCTTCGCGGCCTTCCATGTTTAATTCTTCGAGTGTTTCCAGACAATCGGCGCTAAATCCGGGGGCGAAAATCGCCATATGTTCCACGCCGTCATGCGCCAGTTGTTCAATGGTTTCATCTGTGTAGGGTTGTAACCACGGCTCACGTCCGAACCGTGATTGAAAGCTGACCTTGAACATGTCATCGGACATTTTCAGCTCATCGCGGAGCAATCGCGCGGTTTTAATACACTGGCAATGATAGGGGTCACCTTGCACAAAATACCGTTGCGGTATGCCATGAAAAGACGCGAGCAGAATATCCGGCTTATTGCCTTTGGTGGCCGCCCGAATGCTTTTTGCCAGCTCTTTGATATATACCGGATGATCATGCCATGGCGCGACCGTTCGCACGGCTGGCTGCCAACGCTGTTTGATCATCCACTCAAACACCTCATCCTGAACCGTGGCGGTGGTGGCGGCGGCATATTGCGGATAAAGCGGAACAATCAACAGCCGGTTGCATCCCGCCTGTTTCAGCTCATTCAAGCGATCCGGAATAGAAGGCTGGCCATAACGCATTGCCCAGCTCACCATAAAATGATCAGGGTCATGGCCGTCAGACATCATCATTTCGGACAGTTTTTCGGCTTGAAGCCGCGTATATTTCCGCAAAGGTGAACCATCGGCATCATCCAGCCAGATACGGGCATAGGCCTCACCGGATTTTGACGGCCGCCGCAACAGGATAATGCAGTTGAGAATAAACCACCATAACAGACGCGGGGCTTCTACCACACGGCGATCTGAAAGGAACTGTTTTAAATAACGGCGCATGGAACGGTAATCCGTTCCGTCCGGTGTCCCCAGATTAACAATAAGGATACCGGTTTTGGGATGGCGCGGCCATTGCGGATGGTCATCAGGATAAGCTTTAACTGTCATGGGTCAGATATGAGGCTGTTGATGGTGAAAAACAACCCCTTCGCCATAAATAATCACAGCATATCGGGTGCGGGGTCGGCATGGATCAGCCTAGCCACATTAATATTGATCACCTGTTTGCCAGCATGATCAAAATTAACCGTTACCATCCCGCCAATCGCGGATTGAACCTGACCTATTCCCCAATCCGGCGCGGCGGGCAGGCGAACAAATTGGCCCGGTTCAAATTGAGTAGGTTGAAATTGAATATATGATGGCGTGTTTCCCATAAATAGTTATGTAAATCACTGGCGGATAACATCAAGCGGTTATTGCGCAGGAACCGGATAATCCCGCAGGGCATAACCTTGTCCCCATATCGTATGGATAAAGTTTTTGCCATTGACATGATCAGACAGTTTTTTCCGCAATTTGCAAACAAACACATCTATGATTTTCAATTCCGGCTCATCACGGCCATTATATAAGTGATTGATCAGCTGGGTTTTGCTGATTGTTGCGCCTTTGCGTAAGGCCAGCAATTCCAGTATTTGAACCTCTTTACCGGTCAGATCAACTTTTTCGCCTGCTACGCTAACGGTTCGGGTGCTCAGATTAATGGCAATTGGGCCGGTGGAAATAACCGAATCGCTATGGCCATTATGCCGCCGTACGATTGCCGTCAGATTGGCGACTAGCTCTTGCCGGTCAAATGGCTTGGTCAGATAACCATCAGCCCCTGAACGCAATGCGACCACCTTATCTGTTGTAGATGTCCGGCCAGATACAATCAGAACCGGCGTATCGATTTTATCACAACGCAGCGTTTTTGATAAACGGATGCCATCGCTATCCGGTAGATTAATATCAAGGATAATGGCATCGTAAGAGTTATCAGTGGCCGCAATCAGGCCATCTTCGGCGGTTCCGCAAATATCGGAAAAATGTCCCTCATCGGATAAAGCCATGGAAAGGGATTTGCTGATAATCGGATCATCTTCTACAATCAAGACATTCATTTTACTGACTCCTAAATAAGTTCACATTGTCATCTGCCCGCAGCATATTCCCCATGGTTCGTGCAGTTTTATTAACTCTAGTTAGACAGTAAGGAAATTGTTAACAAAACTTAGCATCATCCAAACCGCTACTGCCATTTACCAAGGCATACATGCCCTTTCCGTGTAATATTCACATTATCTAATTCGTTAGCAAATCAACAATTCGTGATATGATAAGCCAAATGTGAAAAAGCCGTTATCATTCCTTGGTTTCTAAAGGTTAAAGAAATTTTAATCTTAATCGCTTAATTGTGACTTGCCTTGCTAGCCACAGACAAATATAAGTAGCCACATATTACTTTCATTGAATTTTTTCTGTTAATTCTGCCTTGAATGCATTTCGTTATACGAGGGTTAAATGAGCAATACTTCTAAAGTAATGAATACCTCAAAAAATGGGAATGTTCCTATTGTCGTGCCAGAAGGGTATCGTCCGTCGGATAAAGAAGAATTTATGAATCCGGTTCAGGTTGAATATTTTCGCCAGAAGCTACTTCACTGGAAAAATGAGCTTCTATCCGATGCGTCTGAGACCCTTAACAACCTTTCTGAAGAAAACCTCCAGAAACCGGATGTTACTGATCGGGCTCAAGTGGAAAGTGATACGTCTATCCGTTTGCGTACGCGTGATCGGGAACGCAAGTTGCTATCTAAAATCGAATCTGCTTTACGGCGTATCGAGGATGGCAGCTATGGCTATTGCGAAGAAACGGATGAGCCGATTAGCCTGAAACGGCTGGAAGCACGACCCATTGCATCGCTATCACTGGATGCGCAAGAACGCCATGAGCGTAATGAGAAAACCCACCGAGACGATTAGTGACGACTAGTGACGATTAATGACGACTAGTGGCGGCCTGACAATCATTAAATCTGGCCGGAATCAACTTGTTTCTAACGCGGTATTCTACCGTTTAGGCTAATGGATTAAGCGGTTTATCATCGGCATGATTGTCTGATGACAGGTAAATGTCTTTATTTTATTCAATGATTTGAGTTATTTATCTTTAAAATCGTATTTTTCTTTTCTTCTTAACCTTTTATTAATCTTTATCAGATATAGTGCGTTTTGTTCAGCAAGTATGTAAGTCGCTGTTCATGAAACTATGTCGGCTTTTTTAGTTGCCTCTTTTGTTTTTTTTGTGCTGACAAAACAAAAAATGGATTCCCTATCTTGGCAACACATAAAAAAACAGCTGATACCGATCATCAGGAACATTTGACTTCTGATCCTATGGATATCATGACAACCGAACAGGATTCTCTCCTCCGTGGGGTCGTTCATGATGTTAACAATAACTTAATGGCCATACTGGCTGGCTGTGATCAGCTTGAATATACCATCGAAAACCCAGAAGATTCGCGGCCTTTGCTGGAAACGATCCGAAATCATATCTCCATGGCATCACAACTGGTCAATGATCTGACCCAGAATAATAATAGCGAAGATACTCAGGTGGTGATGACGCAATATGAACTGGAAAACCTGCTAAAGGGTATTATTCCCAGTTTAACATTGGTTACGTCAAATCATGTTACGATTGAAATTGGTTCCATTATTACCGCCCCTGTTTTTATTAATCCGGTGCTTTTGCATCGCATTCAGATGCAATTTGTCCGTAATTCCATGGAAACAGGCGGCGATAATGTCATTATGTTTATTTCAGTTCGGCAACATGAAGGCTGGTGTGAGTTATCTATTTCCGATAATGGCCCCGGCATAGTTGGTATCCCATTAGAAGACGTGTTCAAACCGGGTACATCATCCAAAACTGATCATAATCGCCGTGGCTATGGCTTATCCGCCGTGGCTTATGCGGTGGAAACATGGGGCGGGTCTTGCGGGGCAGAAAACCTTAATGGCACCGGATGCCGGTTCTGGATAACATTCCCCTTACTAGATTTTGGCCAAGCAAACCCTTCTAAATAAGTAAAAAACCCCCATTTCAAAAGCGTTCAGGCACAATGAGAACAAAAGGTGAAAATAAGGCTTGCAAATGAGAACAAAACATGAAAATGTAGATGGTATAGTCATTCACATCGACATGATTTGAAACAACAGTTGAAACAAAGGCATGAAAACAAGCGATGAAACATGACCTTGGAAATAAGCAATTTTGAAATGGCCGTTATTGATTTTCCATATTGCTGAATTGTTTATTGTATCCGGTTTCTGTTCGTGTCAAAAAGGGAGGATATAATGTCCACATCAACGGCGAATGTAATCAAAATGTCTGCATCTAAAACAGAAAAACTCAAAGCGCTGGAATCAGCTATCGGTCAAATCGAAAAGGCCTTTGGTAAAGGTTCTGTCATGAAACTTGGCCAAAGCGACACAGTAGTCGATATTGAGGCGGTATCAACCGGATCACTTGGGCTGGATATTGCTTTGGGTATTGGCGGCCTGCCTAAAGGCCGTATTGTTGAAATCTATGGCCCGGAATCATCGGGCAAGACAACACTGGCCTTGCATGCCGTGGCCGAAGCGCAGAAAGCCGGTGGTGTATGCGCGTTTGTGGATGCTGAACATGCACTTGATCCGGGATATGCGCGAAAGCTTGGCGTTAATCTGGACGAATTACTGATCTCACAGCCTGATAGCGGTGAGCAGGCGCTAGAAATTACCGATACACTGGTGCGGTCAACATCGGTTGATATTGTAGTGGTGGATTCCGTGGCGGCTCTAGTCCCACGCGCCGAACTTGAGGGCGAAATGGGTGATACTCATGTTGGCTTGCAGGCACGTCTGATGTCACAAGCCTTGCGTAAGCTTACGGCCACGATTGCAAAATCCAACTGTATGGTGATCTTTATTAACCAGATACGCCTGAAAATTGGTGTCATGTTTGGGAATCCCGAAACAACAACTGGTGGTAATGCACTAAAATTCTATGCTTCTGTCAGACTGGATATCCGCCGCATTGGTGCCATTAAGGATAAGGATGAAGTTGTTGGAAACCAGACACGCGTTAAAATCATCAAGAACAAGGTTGCCGCGCCATTCCGTCAGGCTGAGTTTGATATTATGTATGGCGAAGGCATATCAAAATCAGGTGAGCTGATTGATCTTGGCGTTGCTGCCAATCTGATTGAAAAATCAGGATCATGGTATTCTTATAAAACCCAGCGAATTGGGCAGGGACGTGAAAATGCCAAGCAGTTTATGATGGAAAATCCTGAGATGGCTAACGAAGTAGAACATGCTTTGCGCCAGAATGCCGGATTATTTGAAACGGTCATGCTTGAATCAAATCCGGAAACAGCAATCAACGATAGCAATGATGCCTCCGAAACACCGGAGCCAAATAGCGAATAATAATACGCTGTTTCAAACGACAATTCTAAATTGAGGGATATTTCATTATTTATCTGATGAATATTCCTCAATTTTGTATTCTACCTAGCTTTATCCATTTGATTGGGTCGTAATTTCACATTATTTGTATCTGTTTTCTGGACAAATCAGCGTATCTTTTCTACATCTGTTGCAGACCACATAAGATGACATGTTAAGACAACATGTTAAAACATGGGAAAATGATATGCTAAGTGTTAATGATATCCGTAAAGCCTTTCTCGATTATTTTAATGATAATGCCCATGAAGTGGTAAGTTCTAGCCCATTGGTGCCGCATAATGATCCGACCCTGTTATTCACGAATGCGGGCATGGTGCAGTTTAAAAATGTATTCACAGGTGCCGAAAGCCGCGATATTCCGCGCGCTGTGACTGCACAAAAATGTGTTCGTGCCGGCGGCAAGCATAATGATCTTGAAAATGTAGGGCATACCGCGCGCCATCACACGTTTTTTGAAATGCTTGGTAATTTTTCGTTTGGTGATTATTTCAAAGATAACGCTATTGAATTAGCGTGGAATCTGATCACCAAAGAATTTGGACTGCCTAAAGATAAGCTTCTTGTCACCATATATCACGATGATGACGAAGCGGCACAATTCTGGAAAAAGATTGCCGGTTTGCCTGATGACCGGATTATCCGCATCGCTACCTCAGATAATTTCTGGTCAATGGGTGACGTTGGGCCATGTGGCCCCTGTTCTGAGATTTTTTATGATCATGGCGATCATATTCCCGGTGGGCCTCCGGGTTCGCCAGACGAAGATGGTGACAGATTTATCGAAATCTGGAATCTGGTTTTTATGCAGTATGAGCAAAAATCCGCTGATACGCGGGTGTCATTACCCCGGCCATCGATTGATACTGGTATGGGAATTGAACGCATCGCCGCTATCATGCAGGGTAAGCATGACAATTATGATATTGATCTGATGCAGCATCTGATTGCATCATCGGCTGATCATGCCAATGTAGCTATTGATGGGGCGCATAAAGTATCGCATAGGGTTATTGCCGATCATTTACGGTCATCCTGTTTTCTGATTGCGGATGGCGTGTTGCCATCCAATGAGGGCAGGGGCTATGTCTTACGCCGGATAATGCGCCGCGCCATGCGTCATGCGCATCAAATGGGATGCCGTGAGCCATTAATGCATAAACTGGTTCCGTCACTGGTTGGTCAGATGGGTGGTCATTATAAAGAATTAGAACGTGCTGAAGCGCTAATGACTGAGATTTTGAAACTGGAAGAAACCCGTTTTAAAGACACACTGGATCGCGGGTTGAAAATCCTCATGGATGAAGTGAACAAAAACCCGTCCGCAAATACACTGGACGGACAGGTGGCGTTCAAACTCTATGATACTTTCGGCTTTCCTATTGATCTGACACAGGATGTGTTGCGCGGGCATGGCTGGACGGTGGATCAGACCGGTTTTGATGCCGCTATGGATAAACAGAAAGCGGCCGCCAGAAAAGCATGGTCAGGATCAGGGGATAAAGGCATGGCGCCGG
>JABIWM010000155.1 GCA_018701255.1 Alphaproteobacteria bacterium
AACCCACCCCAGCATAGCCGATAACAACACACCGGTAAGGCTAAACACATAGCCAAGCGTATCGTTTTTCATGAGCGAGGCTATGCCCGCACCGATTGCGCCCAATAATGGCAAAAAGACAATGGCACTGATCATTTGGGTTAGCCTTTCATCATATTAATGTCTTCGACCGCGATGCTGCCCCGGTTGCGGAAATACACAACCAGAATGGCTAGCCCGATAGCCGCTTCTGCGGCGGCAACAGTCAGAATGAACATGGCAAAGATTTGCCCAGTGATATGCCCGTGGAAAGATGAGAATGCGGCCAGATTAATATTCACAGCCAGTAACATCAGCTCAATGCACATCAGGATAATGATCACATTTTTCCGGTTGAGAAAAATACCAACCGCCCCGAATGTGAACAATATGGCCGCAACCATCAGATAATGAATGAGTGAAATATCGCCCATAACGTCCCCTTATTTCAGCTGCTTATTTGCCGCACGGCTGTCTTCCAGCACTTTCGGGGCAACGTGACTATCGACAGATACAATCTGTACGGTTTCATTTCGTGTTCTGCTATTCTGCACCGATATGACCTGCCGCTTAACGCCTTCGCGATGCCGCATGGTCAAGGTGATAGCACCAATCATGGCAACCAGCAGGATCAACCCCGCCACCTGAAAGTTCAGCAGATATTCCGTATAAAGCACGGAACCAATCATGGCGGTATTGCTTAATTCACCAGACACATTAGTTGCCAGAATATTGCTGCTGCTCACATCCTGAGTGAAGATCATCATCAGCTCAACAATCAGGATCAACCCGACCACCAGCCCAAGCGGAAGATGCTGGCGGAAACCCTGCCGCATCTCATCAATATTGATATCCAGCATCATCACAACAAACAGGAAAAGCACCGCCACCGCACCAACATAGACGACCATCAGCAACATGGCCAGAAACTCCGCCCCCAGCAAAACAAACAATCCTGCCGAATTAAAAAAGGATAAAATCAGGAACAGAACCGAATGCACAGGATTTCGGGCAATAATAACCATCAAACCGGATACGACAGTCATCAATGCAAAAAGGTAAAAGAATAATGGCGCAATCATGATTAATCTTCTCTATCGGTAGCGCGCATCAGCGGCAAGGTTTCGGGCAATTTCCGTTTCCCAGCGATCACCATTTGAGAGCAGTTTTTCTTTATCATAATACAGCTCTTCTCTTGTTTCGGCGGCAAACTCAAAATTTGGCCCCTCAACAATGGCATCAACCGGACAGGCTTCCTGACAGAACCCGCAATAAATACATTTTGTCATATCAATATCATAACGGGTCGTTCGGCGGCTACCATCAGGCCGTGGCTCAGCCTCAATTGTGATAGCTTGCGCCGGACAGATAGCTTCACATAATTTACAGGCAATACAGCGTTCTTCGCCATTGGGATAACGGCGCAAGGCATGCTCACCTCTGAAACGGGGGGAAATAAACCCCTTTTCATACGGATAGTTCAAGGTCGCTTTTGGCTTAAACAGATATTTTAATGTAAGCCCCATCCCTTTCAGAATCTCAAGCAACAGAAAAGAGCGAGCCGCGGCAATCAGTGATGACATCTTATCCCCCTAATCTATTGTGGCAAAAGCCCGAAACCAAGCAAAACCCCGCCGGTCAGAACAACAAATATCAATGTGAATGGCAGAAATATCTTCCAGCCCAGACGCATTAGTTGATCATAACGATAACGTGGTGTTGTGGCACGAACCCAGAGAAAAACGAACAATACCAGCGCGACTTTCAGCGCAAACCAGACAGGCCCCGGTATCAGATATAAAATTGGCCAGTCAAATGGCGGCAACCATCCCCCAAGGAATAGCGTTGTTGTCATGCCGCTCATCAAAATCATATTGGCATATTCACCAAGAAAGAACAGCGCAAAAGACATGGATGAATATTCAACAAAATATCCGGCCACCAGTTCAGATTCGCCTTCGGGCAGATCAAATGGCGCACGGTTTGTTTCCGCCAATGTAGAAATAAAGAAAATGACAAACATCGGGAATAGCGGGATGAAGAACCACATATCCTTCTGTGCCATGACAATATCCGTCAAATTAAGTGATCCGGCGGCCATAATCACGGTAATGATCACCAGCCCCAGCGATACTTCATAAGAAATCATCTGCGCGGCGGATCGCATCGCGCCTAAGAACGGGTATTTGGAATTACTTGCCCAGCCCGCCATGATAACGCCATAAACGCCCAGTGAAGAAATCGCAAACAGGTAAAGAATACCGACATTAACATCAGCAATCACCATGCCCTCACCAAAGGGGATCACCGCCCACGCCACCAGCGATAAAACAAAGGTCAGCATTGGTGCAATAACAAACACCGCTTTTGACGCACCGGATGGCAAAATCGTTTCTTTTGATAGCAATTTTAGCGCATCGGCAAAAGGTTGAAGCAAGCCGAAAGGCCCCACAACATTCGGGCCTTTCCGCAATTGCATCAGCCCGATCACCCGCCGTTCGGCCAGCGTCAGATAGGCAACAGCGATCAGTAGCGGAACAATAACAGCAAAAATCTGTGCCACTGTCCACATCAGTTCAACCATCATCGGGCTGGTAAAAAATCCGGTGAGCGTTTCCATTATTCAGCCGCCTTTGCTTCGTCATTCTGATCACTTGCCTTGACACATTCAGCCATGGTGACGGATGCGCGGCTAATCGGACAGGTCATATAGAAATTACGGTCAGCCGTAACAGCCCCCGAACCAATGGCAACATCCAGCGGAACATTGCTGATAGCCTGTTTCCGGCCAAGTTTATTCGGACGTGCCGGTTGCGGTTGATCCACAACAGCAAATGCCGGATAAGCGGCAGATAGCGCATCACGCAAGCTAGCCTGATCATCAAATGCCAGCGTTTTCCCCAATACAGCAGAAAGCGCACGCAAAATAGCCCAGTCTTCGCGGGCATCACCGGGGGGGAAGCTGGCACGCTGGCCATGCTGAACGCGGCCTTCCATATTGACATAGATACCGTCTTTTTCGCTCCATGCCGCGCCGGGCAGAACAATGTCAGCCTGACTTGCGCCACGATCACCGTGGCTTCCGATATAGATAATCGTGGATTTGCTATCCCGCTGGCTTAAATCCAGCTCATCTGCGCCCAGATTAAACAGCAGCTTGATAGCGCCGTTTTCAAGACCAGAGCAAATATCAGCGGTTGATTTGCCGCCTTTAGCTGGCAGGAATTCCATCATCAGTCCGGCAACACGCGCGGCGGCGGTATGCAGAATATTAAATCCATTCCATTCCGGCGTGACCAGATCAACAGTTTTTGCAATGGCGGATATAGCGGCCAGAATACCCGCGCTATCCTTGCGGTTACAAGCAGACGCACCCAGAATAATCATCGGGCGTTTTGCCCGTTTCAGCGCGGTAACAACCGCCCCGCCCTTATTCGCCAATTCATCCAGCACAGAAACATCATCGCCCAATTCTGTTACCGGATAGGTCAGATCAACAGCCGCGCCTAAACGGAACACTTTCAGATTTGAATGAAGCCAGTTCTGGCGAATACGCGCATTCATCACGGCCGCTTCGTGGCGCGGATTAGCGCCAATCAGGAAAATGACATCAGCATCATCACAACCCGCAATCGTGGAATTAAACAGATAGCCGCCCTGCCCCTGTTGTCCGATAATGGCGCCATCCTGCCGGCAATCCATATGCGGCACACCCAGATTTTCCATCAAATTTTTAAGCGCAAACATGGATTCAGCATCGGCCAGATCACCGGCAAGCGCGGCGGTATCTTGTGGCTTGGTTTTCTTAACAACTTTGGCAATAGCGGCAAACACATCATCCCAGCTGGTTTCGGCCAGACGACCGTTAGAGCCGCGCATATATGGCCGGTCAATCCGTTGCCGCATCAAACCATCAATATGGTGACGGGTTTTATCCGAAATCCATTCTTCGTTGATATCATCATTAATACGCGGCAGAACACGCATGACTTCATTGCCGCGTGTATCCACCCGAATATGGCTTCCCATGGCATCCATCACATCAATGCTGGATGTGTGGGTTAGCTCCCATGAGCGGGCTTTATAAGCGTAAGGCAAGCTGGTCAATGCACCAACCGGACATAAATCAACAACATTGCCGGATAATTCGGACGCCATTGATTTTTCCAGATATGTGGTGATTTCCATGCTCTCACCCCGACCAATAGCGCCTAATTCTGGCACGCCGGCCACCTCTGTCGCGAAACGGACACAGCGCGTGCAATGAATACACCGCGTCATGATCGTTGAGATCAACGGCCCCATATTCTTGTTTTCGACCGCCCGTTTTTCTTCTTGATAGCGGCTATCAGCAACGCCATAACCCATCGCCTGATCCTGCAGATCACATTCACCACCCTGATCACAAATCGGGCAATCCAGCGGGTGATTGATCAACATGAATTCCATCACGCCCTCACGGGCTTTTTTAACTAGCGGCGTATCGGTTTTAATCACCATGCCATTACCAGCAGGCATGGCACAGGATGCAACCGGTTTAGGCGCGCGTTCCATTTCCACCAGACACATGCGGCAATTACCGGCAATAGACAGGCGTTCATGATAGCAGAAACGCGGCACTTCCTTGCCAGCCGCCTCACATGCCTGAAGCACGGTAGAGCCTTCTTCTACCTCAACTTCGGTTCCATCAACGGTAAGTGTGATCATATCAGACATCCCTATTCTGCCACCGCCGCGGCGCGCCATGCTGTGATACGTTTTTCAATTTCAGGGCGGAAATGACGGATCAATCCCTGAATAGGCCACGCCGCCGCATCACCCAGTGCGCATATCGTATGGCCTTCGACTTGTTTGGTCACATCGTGAAGCGTATCAATCTCATCAATATCGGCATCACCTTTGACCAGACGTTCCATCATCCGGTACATCCATCCCGTTCCCTCACGGCAAGGCGTACACTGGCCGCAGGATTCGTGTTTGTAGAAATAGGATATACGGGCAATGGCCTTGATAATATCAGTGGATTTATCCATGACAATAATGCCTGCCGTGCCTAGCCCTGTCTGTTCGGCTTTCAGACTATCAAAATCCATCAGAACAGTATCGCAAATGGATTTTGGCAACATTGGCGTGGATGAACCACCCGGAATAACCGCCAGCAAATTGTCCCAACCGCCACGCACACCACCGGCATGTTTTTCAATCAAGTCTTTTAGAGGGATGCCCATTTCTTCTTCGACATTGCATGGATTATTGACATGCCCCGAAATACAGAACAGCTTTGATCCGGTATTACCATCACGGCCAAGACCGGAAAACCAGTCTGCCCCACGGCGTAGAATCGTTGGGACAACGGCAATCGTTTCCACGTTATTCACCGTAGTCGGACAACCATATAAACCGGAACCAGCCGGAAATGGCGGCTTCAATCGTGGCTGGCCTTTTTTGCCCTCAAGTGATTCTATCAATGCGGTTTCTTCCCCGCAAATATAGGCGCCTGCTCCACGATGCAGGTATAAATCAAAATCCCATCCGGATTTAGCCGCATTCTTACCAAGCAATCCTGCTTCATATGCTTCATCAATAGCGGCCTGTAATGCTTTGGCTTCATTGACAAATTCGCCTCTGATATAAATATATCCGGCATTGGCGCGCATGGCAAAGCCAGCAATCAGACAGCCTTCGATCAGCTTATGTGGTTCATGGCGGATAATATCTCTATCCTTGCATGTACCGGGTTCGGATTCATCAGCATTAACCACCAGATAATGTGGCCGATCTTTGACTTCTTTCGGCATGAACGACCATTTCAGGCCGGTCGGGAAACCTGCCCCGCCACGTCCACGCAAGCCAGATGCCTTAACCCGCTCAACCACCTCATCATGGCCAAGCTTGATCAACGCCTTGGTATTATCCCAATCACCACGCGCTTTGGCGGCGGT
>JABIWM010000156.1 GCA_018701255.1 Alphaproteobacteria bacterium
ACATCAATTTCCCGCACGCCTTCGCGGATCGCCGCATGTATGGCATAGCCGCCAATATCCGCCACCGCCGCGCCTGCCTTGATCAACGTGATTTCTTCTTCGGATTTGATCATGCGTTCGGTCATGGTATCAGCAGAAATATCTGTCCATTCTGCATTCGGCATAAAGCTGGCAAATGCTTGCCGGTTTTGCAGGGTGACATGATCGTCTTCGATGCCAATACGCTTCGCCGTTGGTAGCAAATCATTGATCGCCCGATAATAATTGCCGCGTTGCCAGTCGGTATAGGTCACATTATCATCAATGGATCGCCGCCAAGGCTGGCCAGCATCAATCGCCGCCGAAACAGTGGTGCAGGCATCAGCGGTAATCACCGCCGCATAAGGACGACCAAAAGCACAATACAGAAAGCCGGTATAATAGGCCACATTATGCATAGAGGTCAGAATCAATGCGTCAATGTCTCTGGCCGCCATGCGCGCCCTGATTGCGGCCAGCCGCCGTGTGTATTCATTTTGCGAAAAAGGTAAAGCGTCTTTAGTTCCATTGTGGAAACGGTAATATTGAGGTCTGTTCATTGTTGGCTCCTTTGAAAGATAGTTTCTTGCGAAACGATGTTCTCAGGAGCTTTAACAACCTATTACTCCTGAGATGATTATCCCGGCGTACAGGATATAATTATCAAATCAGAAACAAAGGTTTGGCGAAAATATCGCCAATGAATGACGCCATCATTCAGGATTTTCATTATCTGTTTGGCATCATGTTTGTAAAGCGGTTTTTTACCCTTATGAGCAATTTTCAGCTTTCCATATGGGTGGTCAGCATCTTGATCCGTGCCATGCGATAAACAAAGGCCATCATAAACCAGAATGTCAGAATCAGGATCACGGTTGGTGCCGGTGCGCTATTGATAAAAAAGCTCAGGTAAATCCCCATGATCATGGCAGAAACAGAAATTCCCACAGCCAGCCAGAGCATATGGGCAAATCGCCGGGTCAGCAGAAAAGCAATCGCACCGGGGGCAATCAGCAAACCGATAGCCAGTATCAATCCCGTTGCCGCAAGTGTCGCCACAACCCCAAGCGATATCATCGTCAACAGCCCGTAATGCAATACCCCGACAGAAAGCCCGCTGGCCTTAGCCTGCATCGCATCAAAACTATGAAGCATCAGGTCTTTCCATTTCAGCATCAGAATAAGGCTAACCGGTACAGCAATCGCCGCTGTCAGAAACAGATCATTGCCGTTAACCCCAAGCAGATGCCCGAACAGAATATGATCCAGATGCAAATCGGTTTTAATGGATACATAAAGAACAATCCCGACCCCGAACATCCCCGAAAACACAACACCCATCACCGTATCTTGCTTGACGCGGCTATTGGTGGTCAGGAATCCGGTCATCAACGCGCATAGCATGCCTGCTAAAAAAGCACCAATCAGCAATGGAAACCCGAAAATATAGGCCAGCACAATGCCGGGTAAAATAGCATGGCTAACCGCATCACCCATCAACGCCCAGCCTTTCATCACCAGAAAACACGATAGCAAAGCCGTTGGCACCGCCACCATTATACCAATCAGAAACGCATTCTGCATAAAGCCAAATTGAAACGGCAATATAATATCAGCCCAGCTCATCAGACCGGTTCCTGATATGTCATGGCGGCACGCGCCTTACGGCGACTAGCCAGCAAGCCATATTTTGGCGCAATAACAAAAGTAATCAGAAAAATGATCAGCTGAAGCGTGACAATCACCCCACCAGTCGCGCCATCCAGAAAAAAGCTGATATAAGTGCCCATAACACTGGTCAGCACACCAATCAGAACCGAAACGGCAATCAGTCGCGGAAACCGGTCACAGATCAGATAAGCGGTCGCCCCCGGCGTGATGACCATGGCAATCACCAGAAACGCGCCAACCGTTTTCATCGCCGCCACCACCGATGCGGATAACAGCATAAAAAATAGTAATTTCAGCCGAACCGGATTTAGCCCGACACTCCGCGCATGATCTTCGTCAAAAAAAGTCACCATTAAATCTTTCCAGCGGAACATCAAAATCGAAAGAGCAACAATGGATATCACCAGAAGCTGGACTTTATCTTCGGGGGTAACAGACAGGATATTGCCAAAAACAATCGTCTGGATAGACACTGACATCGGCCATAACGACATCATAAATAGCCCCAGCCCAAAGAATGAGGTGAAAATAATGCCTATGATTGTATCAATTTTCAGCCCTGAACGTTCAGATAAAAACAGCATGGCCAGCGCCGCCAGTCCACCAGCCAGAAAAGCCCCAAGCGCAAATGGCAAGCCCAGCATATAGGCACCTGCTACTCCGGGGACAACCGAATGCGATAGCGCATCCCCGATTAGCGACCATCCCTTTAGCATCAGATAGGCCGACAGAAATGCACACATGCCGCCAACAAGCCCCGACATCAGCATGGCATTATTCATATATTCATAGGAAAAAGGCTCAAGCAGATACACTCAGGACTCTCCTTCCTTGGTTTTTGTTTTTCCGTCATATTGAACAAGCGGACGTTCATCATCGGTAAGAATAGTTACTGATCGGCTATCGCTATCTTCGTGCAGAGTTTTGCCGCTAAGTGTGAAATACCGCAATACTCCGCCAAAGGCTTCTTGCAGATTATCCTGCGTGAATGTGGTTTCGGTTTCACCATAGCTTAGCACCGTCCCCCTGATCAGAATGGTGCGGTCACAAAACTCCGGCACTGAGCCCAGATTATGTGTGGACACAAGAATAATCCGGCCTTCGGCGCGTAAATCCAGCATCAGCTGGATAATCTGTTCTTCGGTATGCACATCAACGCCGGTAAATGGCTCATCCAGCAGAATGACATGCCCGTTCTGGGCAATTGCCCTAGCCAGAAAAACACGTTTGCGCTGGCCGCCCGAAAGCTCTCCAATCTGGCGGTGGCGGTAATCCTGCATATTGACCCTATGCAATGCCTGTTCAACCGCGTCATGATCAGCTTTGCCGGGTCTGCGCAAAAATCCCATATGGCCATATCGACCCATCATCACCACGTCTTCGACCAGTACCGGAAAGTTCCAGTCCACCTGTTCGGTTTGCGGCACATAGGAAATCAGATTTTCTTTTAATGCCTCAGCCACGGTTCTGCCCATGATGCTGATTGTTCCGCGGGATAGTCGCGTAAACCCCATGATAGCCTTGAACAAAGTCGATTTACCGGCACCATTAATTCCAACCAGACCGCAAACCGTCCCATGTGGCAGGATAAAGCTGGCATTCCATAGCGCTTTATGACCATTGGGATAGGTCACTGAAACGTCTTCTGCTTTTATGCCATCATCATATGTTTTCATTGTTTTCTGCATCACTTTTATTCATTCTGTGTTCTGGTCAGTCCACTATCAATAGCTTGTTTGATCGTGTTGACATTGACAACAATTAAATCTTCATAGCTGGGAACAGGGCCGCCTTCAGCGCTCAGGCTATCGACATATAACACACCGCCATAATGAATACCGGTTTCGCTTGCCACTTGTTCTGCCGGGGCGGTATTTACCGTGCTTTCGCAAAAAATCGCCGGAATATCATGCAAGCGGATATGATCAATCACCCGCCGCACCTGTTGCGGAGTAGCCCGGCTATCGGCATTGATCGGCCATAAATACAGCTCTTTCAGGCCAAGATCAGCGGCCAGATAGCTAAACGCACCCTCGCATGTAACTAACCATCTGGCTTGTTCCGGCAATGCGGCAATATCGGCTTTAAGTGGCAAAATCCGTTCTGATAATCTGGCTTTGTATTGGCTGGCATTGGTCATGTAATGCGGTTTGTTTTGCGGATCGATATCGGATAATGCATCAGCAATATTATCAATATAGATATTGGCATTTTCCAGCCCCATCCACGCGTGCGGATTGGCTTTACCCGTATAAACACCGGCATCAATGGATATAGGGGCAATCCCCGCACTAATCCGGACAGATGGAATATCCCCCAGATGTTGCAGAAACTGATCCATCCATTGTTCCAGATTAAGCCCGTTATAGATCAGCAGATCAGCATTAATGGCCTGTACCAAGTCTTGCGGAGTGGGTTGATAACCATGAATTTCCGCGCCCGGACGGGTAATCGATACCACATCAGCATGCACGCCTGCCACTTGCCGTGTCATATCAGCCAGAATCGTAAAGCTGGTAACAACCTTGATCCGTTCAGCCGAAGCCAGACCCGCCATGCCAAAGCTACATAATAAGATAGCCAGCATCACAAGCTGTTTAATAACGTGATGGCTGAACATATCTTTGCACAGTTTGTCGGGATTAGATTCTTTCATAAATGGAAAGTTAGCACATACTAACTTTTTTGCAAGAACCCTTGTTTGCGGTTCATATCAGTATCGGAAATAGTAATCGCTTGCCAATCATGCTATCGGTGAATACCGGATTTGTTCCGGTGCTAATATGATCACTCATAGCGGCCAATCGCAATCTGGATGAATATATCATGCTTGCTTATATAAACGGCTTCGGGCTTGGCTTTTCGCTCATTCTTGCTATCGGTGCGCAAAACAGTTTTGTTCTTAAACAGGGCTTGCGGCACCAGCATGTGACTTTATGTGTGCTGTTTTGCGCCTGTGCCGATGCCTTATTGATTGCCGCTGGTGTTGGCGGCATGGCGGTGGCGGTTCATGCTGTTATGGCCGATTATCAATATGTTCTGGCGATTATCGCATCATCATGGCTGTTTATTTATGCGGTCATGCATTTTCTATCGGCATGGCGCGGGGCATATGATCTGGATCAATTGGCAACCACCTCATCCGGGTTATCATGGCAGAAATCGCTCACCACCCTTGCCGTGCTGACTTTCGTTAATCCGCATGTGTATCTGGATACGGTCATTCTGATTGGCAGTTTTTCCATCGCTTATGATGTGATCGGCAAATGGCATTTTGCCTTTGGTGCCATGACCGCCAGTTTTGTATTTTTTGCGTCACTCGGCTATGGCGCCAGATATTGTTCCCGCTTTATGACTAGCCGCCGCCACTGGCGCATACTGGATATCATCATAGGGGTTATCATGCTGGCCATTTCAGCCAAGCTTTTCTTGCTATTTTTTGGCTAGAATCCCAGCTTATCCCGCAACATATACCAGTTCATGCCAATCACCAGTGATGGCCAGCGCAGCAAATCCCCACCGGGAAAACGCGGAATATTCAATCCGGCCATACAATCAAAACCTTCGGACACGCCAGCGGTAGCTTCGGCTAGCAATTTGCCAGCCAGTGTTGCCATCGCCACCCCGTGACCGGAATATCCGGATGCTGACATGACATTTCCGTTAAGCCGCATAAAGCATGGCATGCGATTGACCGTAATCGCCAATGTGCCGCCCCATGCGTAATCAAGCGGCATGTTTTTTAGTTGCGGGAAAACAGTATGCAACGGTTTTGAAACCATGGCACGGATATCCGCCGGGAACCGGTAGCTGACATTTTCGCCGCCACCAAAAATCAGCCGGTTGTCATGGGATCGGCGAAAATAGTTCAAAACAAACTTGCTATCAGCGACCGCAATATCACTGGCCAGCACTGATGGTGACTCTGCATCAAGTGGCGCGGTAGTAACGATAAAATTATTAATCGGCATGACACGCCGTGCAACCGGTTTATTCAATGCCCCCAGATATCCGTTACAGGCCAGAATCAGATGATCAGCATGGATAGCCCCCTGATCTGTCATAACGCTTGGTTTTTTGCCCTCAATAATCCGTGTGGCCATGCTATTTTCATATATCCGCACGCCAGCCGCCAGCGCCGCCCGACCTAACCCCAGCACATAGGCCAGCGGATGCAGATGCCCGGCGCCATGATCAATAATGCCGCCACGGTAAACCGGTGAGCCAATCATGTCATACATGGCATTCTGATCTAGTGGCTTAATCTGCGCATAGTTATATTCACGTTGCAGCTTTTCGACATAGCGGTGATCATCATCAACCTCACTTTGCCGCCAGCAGCTATGGGCGATGCCATCACGGTAATGACAGTCGATATCATGCGTTGTGATCAGATGCCTGACTAACGCCTTGGCGTCTTCGGCTAACCCCCATAATTGCCGGGCTTTATCCAGCCCATAGGTTTTTTCCAGCCGGTCCTGTTCAACACGCTGACCGCTGCCAACCTGCCCACCATTACGGCCAGATGCCCCAAACCCCACGCGATGGGCATCAAGCACCGCCACATCATAACCGCGTTCTGCCAGATGCAACGCCGCCGACAATCCGGTAAAGCCAGCCCCTACAATAACCACATCCGCTTTATGCTCACCTTGCAACGCTGGTTGCAATGGCAAATGGCTTACCGTGTCAGCATAAAAACTGGGCGGATACTGGCCTTGCTTATCATTTTCAGTAAGTAGGTTCATACGTTCATCAATAAATGTTCACGTTCCCACGGGCTGATCACCTGTTGATAAGCGGTATATTCCAGCCGCTTAATCGCCGAATAGATATGACAGAAATCGGGATGCAGAATCTCATGTATGGCGGTTGCCTGATCAAAAACATCCAGCGCATCATACAGATTATTCGGCAATTCCTGTTCGATAGTATGTGCGTCTTGGGTGAATTGTGGGCGCGGTTGACGTTTTTCAATCATACCCAGATAGCCACATGCCAGCGAAGCGGCAATCCCCAGATACGGATTAACATCCATCCCCGGCAAACGGTTTTCAATTCGTCTGGCATTGATATCAGATACCGGAATACGCAATCCGGTTGTCCGGTTATCAACCCCCCATTCCAGATTGATAGGCGCCGCAAAATCACGAATATAGCGCCGATAGCTGTTCACATATGGTGCCATAATTGCAATCACTTCGGGCATATGATTCTGCATACCGGCAATAAAATGCATAAAGACATCGCTGTTCTGGCCATCTGGGGTGACAAATATATTCTTGCCGGTTTTCATATCCACCACAGAATGATGCAGATGCATGGCGCTGCCCGGTTCATCCTGAATAGGCTTGGCCATGAAAGTGGCAAAGCAGTTATGCCTGAGCGCGGCTTCTCTGATCAGACGTTTGTAATAGAACACTTCATCAGCTAGCCGCAACGGATCACCATGTTGCAGATTAAGCTCAACTTGTCCTGATCCGCCTTCTTGCAAGATGCCGTCAATTTCCAGCCCCTGCATTTCGGCAAAATCATAAATATCATCAATCACCGGCCCGTATTCATCAATGGCAGACATCGAATAGGATTGACGTGCCGCCACGCGCCGGCCTGACCGTCCCATCGGTGGTTCAATCGGCTGGTTCGGGTCGGTGTTTGGTGCGACCAGAAAAAATTCCATTTCCGGCGCAACAATCGGCCGAAACCCCAAATCCTGATACAGCGAAATCACCCGTTTCAGAACATTGCGCGGCGCAACCGGATAAAGCACATTATCCTGATCATAGACATCATGAATAATCTGTAAGGTCACATCACCTGTCCACGGGGCGGCGCTGGCCGTAGAGTAATCCGGCCGCAATACCATATCGGGTTCAATTTGATTCAACAACGTGTCATCCATCCAGTCGCCGGTGATAGACTGGGTGAAAATGGACGTTGGCAAATGAAAATAGGCTTGTTTGGAAAATTTCTTTGCTGGCATAGCTTTGCCACGCGCGATGCCGGATAAATCGGCAACCAGACATTCCACCTCATCCAGACGGCGGTTTCTGATATATTCTTGAGCAGGCTCAGGAATGTGGTTGATCCACTCTCCCATACAAAATCCTATCAATTGTTTCGGGTATATTTTTATCACGCATCAACCGGCTATTGTCAAACCTTGTGACGTGTGACAGTAAAGATATTATGATTTCATATGACGCTGGAACGATATTATGACCATATCTGCATCTCATCAGAAACCCGTTGATCAACAGACCATTGTTATCATTGGTGGCAGTCATGCTGGCATTGCCTGTGCCGAACGGCTCCGTAAACTGGGGCATACTGGCGCGATTACCATGATTGACCGGCTATCCGGATTACCGCTGGAACGGCCGCCGCTGTCCAAGGCTTTCCTCAAATCTGATGCCGCTGGTGATGCGTCATTTGCTCTCCGCCCTGATAGCTGGTTTGCTGATAACGACATTATATTCATGGATGGGTGCGATGTGACGGCTATTGCCGCTGATGACCATCAATTGACCCTTGCCGATGGGCAGGTGCTTAACTGGGATCAGCTGGTGCTTGCCACTGGTGCCTATCCGCGGCCGCTACCCGTACCGGGCGGTGACAGCGATCAGCTGATGGTATTGCGGCATCCGGATGATGCCCGCGGTTTGCGCGAAAAATTACATCTGGCACAAACAGTAAGCATTATTGGCGGCGGTTATATCGGACTGGAAGTCGCGGCTAGCGCCCGATCATTAGGCAAGAATGTATCCGTGATTGAGGCCGCTGACCGTTTACTGGCGCGCGTGGCTAGCACCAAGGCTTCTGCTTATTTTGATGCGCTTCACCGGTCACATGGCGTGGCGGTTCATACCAACGCGCAGGTCAGCGGAATAATCCCATCCGGCCAGCAGATGACCGTTACCACCAAAGACAATATGTCCATTGATGCTGATCTGGTGATTGCCGGAATTGGCGTTATTCCGGATATGGATATTGCCGCCGCCGCTGGCATTTCCACCGGCAATGGCATCATGACTGATACATGCTATCGCACTAGCCATCCTGATATTTTTGCTATTGGTGATGTAGCGCTTGCCGCCGATGGTTACACCCATGGCCAGATCAGACTGGAATCCGTGCATCATGCCCAGATGAGCGCGGATATCGCCGCCCATACCATTATGGGACAACCCGCTGGACTGCACGAAGTGCCGTGGTTCTGGTCAGAACAATATGATCAACGCCTGCAATCTGCCGGACTGGTACCCGCCGAACATGAAACCGTGCGCCGTGACGGCCGGCGCGATGGACAGATATCTTTCTGGTCATTTGCCGCTGATGGTTCACTAGCGGCGGTGGAATCGCTGAACGATGCCCAGGCCTATATGGTTGGCCGGCATCTGCTATCAGCTGATCAGGCCGATCAACCGGTTACGATTGATGTGATTGCTGATCCGGCGACTGATCTGAAAACCCTGATGCGAAGATAATCCGGATTTGATCTTTGGCAAAACCGTCCAATGGCGCAAATTACGTCAGATCAGCGCAATTGACCAATGTTACACCGGCATTTGTCATGGCATCTGTCATGGCCGCTAATGACCCGCCCAGATCAATGGCACGGGACGCATCCATCACCACCTGACAGCTAAAGCCGCATGTCATGGCATCAATGGCCGAATAGGCCACACAGAAATCAGTCGCAAGCCCGGCCATCACCACATGGCTAATGCCCCTATCATTCAGATATCCGGCCAGTCCGGTTGTGGTCTGGTGATCATTTTCAAAAAAGGCCGAATACGAATCAATGGCGCGGCGATAGCCTTTGCGGATGATCAATTCTGCCCGTGTCACATTCAATCGGGCGTGAAACTCTGCCCCCTTGGTTCCCTGAATGCAATGATCCGGCCATAAGGTTTGCGCACCATATGGCATGGTAATCGTTGTCAGCGGATCATGGCCGTCATGCTGGCTGGCAAAGCTGGAATGTCCGGCCGGATGCCAGTCCTGTGTCAGGATCACATGATCATATTTATCCATCAGCGCATTAATCGGATCAACAACCGCGTCCCCGTCATTGACGGCCAGTGCACCACCGGGGCAAAAATCGTTTTGAACATCAATAACAATACATGCTGTTGTCATGGGTTTCTCCTCTATCCGCGTCATAGCTGACATGATATGATATTCAAGACAGGTCAAGCAAACAGAATCAAGCATGATTATGGTTTCTATTCATGCCGACAACAATTATAATATGAATTATATCAACATAAATTATCAACATTTTCGTTAGTTTTATTAAAATAGTAGTCGCCGACAAATAGTTTTTAGTTGACTGAAACCCTGTCATATCTATGTAATAAACATTATGGTTTGCGGCAATTTTCCATATTTAAGATAAGCGTAAACCTGTTCTAACGTTAATCCATAATCAGGAGGATTATTATGAAGCGTCGTGATTTAATTATTGGTAGCGCAATAGGCGTTGCTGCTGGTGTAGTAGGAACAACACTGGTTAACCGGAATAAACAAGATCAAGGTCTGGCTGCACCATCCGTTAATAAGGAACGTATAGAAGTTGCTATGGTATCAACATGGCCGCGTGACTTTCCCGGCCTCGGAACTGGCGCCCAGCGGTTTGCCCAGTCAGTTACCGATGCAACCGATGGTCGTATTCAGGTGACATATTATGCCGCTGGTGAGCGTGTCGGTGCGTTTGACTCATTTGATGAAGTGGCCTCTGGCAATGCACAAATGTATCATGGAGCTGATTACTACTGGAAGGGCAAGCATCCCGGCTGGGCATATTTTACAGCTGTTCCGTTCGGGCTAACCTATACAGAAATCGATGCATGGATGAAGTTCATGGGTGGTCAGGAGCTTCACGATGAACTTGCAGGTTCCTTTGGCTTGAAATGTATTCCTTGCGGAAACACAGGTGTTCAGTGGGGTGGCTGGTTCAACAAAGAGATTAACTCGGCTGACGACATCAAAGGCCTAAAGATGCGTATACCGGGTCTAGGTGGTGACGTTATGGCTAAACTGGGTGCTTCACCTGTATCCTTGCCGGGCGGCCAGATTTATGAAAACCTTGTTTCCGGTGCTATTGACGCAACTGAATGGGTAGGCCCATGGAACGATGAGGCGATGAAGTTCTATGAAGCGGCTAGATATTACTATTATCCGGGCATGCATGAGCCGGGCTCACAGCTTTCTATCGGCATGAATGCTGACTTCTGGTCTAATCTGAGTGAGGCTGACAAGCTTCTGATGAAGCATCTGGCATATTCGGAAAATGCCAATATGATGGCTGAATATAACGCCAAAAATGGCGCGGCACTCATTCGTCTTCAAAAAGAACAGGGCGTTGAAGTCAAAGCATTCAATGATGAAGTTTATGCTGCCTTTGGTCGTGGTGCATCAGAAGTCTTTGCCGAAGTAGTAGAGCATTCTGATCTGGCACGCCGGATTCATGAATCTTTCCTTAATGCACGGACAACTGTCGGCGATTACCTGATGCTTAACGATGTGGATTACATCAATAAGCGTAACAAGGTTCTTGGCGTCTAATTTTGATCTTGGTGAGAGTGGCATAATAGCGATGTGCCACTCTCTACATTTTTGATTAAATCTATTTTTAAAAATGATTGGGAAAGAGATTTTATGATAGAAGAAAAATCAACTCATATTATTCGTCTAATCATTCTGGCAAATGTTGGCATTGCGCTTACTTTCATTTTAAACAATTTTCTAACAAACGGATTTGGATTTCCGGGGCCGCTTAATATTCTTGGTCTGATCGGCCTATATGACACTTCACCCGCAAACTCATTAGATATCGCACTGTCAGGCTTGCAGCTGGGGCTTTACGGGCTTTCGCTTTTCTTTGCCTATTCATGGGTGGAACGCCGATCACATGCAGATGATGTAAAATACCTTGATGCTATCAATACCTATATTATAGCGGCATGTTTCTGGGTTGTTCTGCTAATTGGTCTGGTGGATATCATCATATCCTTTATTCGTGTTCATGATATTCATAGTTATTTATTTTCAGATACCATTTCCAACATGCTTAATCAGCCGAAATCACGCGGCATTTATATCCACCTTCCTATCATTGTTCTGGGTTTTCTTGCCGCTATACGGTTACGGCATATTTCATTCGTCTGGTTAGCGTTGATGGTGGTAATTGCTGAAATGGTAATTGTTATCGCCCGCTTTGTTTTTTCATATGAGCAAACATTCATGGGTGATTTGGTGCGCTTCTGGTATGCTGCACTGTTCCTTTTTGCCAGCGCCCAGACATTGGTAGAAGAAGGCCATGTTCGGGTTGATGTGCTATATGCCGGATTTAGTAAAATAAAAAAGAACAAGGTAAATATGTTTGGCGCAGCATGTCTGGGGATTCCATTGTGCTGGGCTGTCATGATTTGTGGTATTGGAACAAAAAACAGTGTTATCAACAGCCCAATGCTTAATTTTGAAACATCAATGAGTGGCTATGGCATGTATGTCAAATATCTGATGGCGGCCTTCTTGCTGATCTTTGCTATTACGATGCTGATACAGTTTTCCAGCCATTTTCTATCGGCATATCTAAATCTGAAATCCGGTCAATTAGATGATGCAGATAATGCAGGGGAGAACGCATAATGGAATTACTGTTCTTAGCTATTCTTTTCGTCATTATGATTACTGCGCTGGGGTCTGGATATCCTGTTGCGTTTGCTTTGCCCGGAGCGGCAATTATTACTATTGCCCTAGCTGGTGCGACTGGCGTCCTTTTTGATGGTGATAGTGGTGCTTATTTCGTCCGCGATGGGCCTGTTGAATGGCTCACCGCTGGGGTTACTAATTTCAGGGGTATATACTGGGAAGTCGAGCGTGATACGTTAATTGCTATCCCTCTTTTTATCTTTATGGGGATCATGTTACAGCGGTCTAAAGTAGCCGAAGATTTGCTGGTTACAATGGCGCAGTTATTTGGCCCTGTTCCCGGTGGTCTTGGCATTTCAGTCGTTTTTGTTGGCGCATTATTAGCCGCCACCACTGGGATCGTTGGCGCAACAGTTGTCGCTATGGGATTGATTTCCCTACCAGCCATGTTGCGCAATAATTATTCTAAACCGCTTGCCACGGGAACTATTTGTGCTTCGGGTACACTTGGACAGATTATCCCGCCATCTATTGTCTTGATCATTCTGGCTGACCAGCTATCAAATGCGGTTGATCAGGCATCATCCGAGCGCAGAGAGTTATATAAAGCTGCAACGGGTGAAACTAGCATGCCATCTAGTCTTGAAATTGTTTCCACCAGTGCTGGTGATATGTTTCTGGGTGCATTTATACCGGGGCTTTTACTAGTTCTGCTTTACATGCTTTATATTTTTGGTTCTGCGCTATTACGGCCGGAAACAGCACCGGCCGTTTCTGTTGATGGCAAAATCATGACGCGCCCGTTTCTGACCAAAGTTGTGTTGTCATTAATTCCACCACTTTTGATGATTTTTGCTGTACTGGGTTCCATTCTGATGGGGATTGCAACGGTTAATCAGGCCGGTGCAATTGGTGCGATTGGTGCTACTTTAATGGCCAGTTACCGGTTAGCGGAGGGGCGTAAGGATGCCTTTTATCCTGTCATACTTATGGCGACATCTATTCTGTTGCTAACCATTATTATTATGAGCGGCTTCAATCTTAAGATTCTGACTATTTCCAGCGGCATGGATTATATCGGCCTTGCGCTGGCATTGACCGCTGTTACTGGTCTATTGGTTTCTATCGGCTGGGCATTGGTACGAAGCTACCGGATTGATAACACGCTTCATCAGGTTATGCTGGAAACTGCCAAGACTACATCCATGGTATTTATTATTCTGCTGGGGGCGGCGATGCTGACGGCAGCTTTCCGTGCTTTTGGCGGTGAAGAAATCGTAAAGCATGGTCTGGGTAGCTTGCCGGGTGGGTTCTGGACACAATTCTTTGTTGTTATGCTGGTAATCTTTCTGCTTGGTTTTTTCCTCGATTTTATTGAAATTGCCGTTGTTGTTGTGCCTATCGTTGCGCCTATTCTACTGGCTGATCCATCAGCTAATATTACGGCTGTATGGCTTGGGGTAATGGTCGGGTTGAATATCCAGACATCATTCCTAACACCGCCCTTTGGTTTTGCGCTGTTCTATCTTCGCGGCGTGGCTAGTTCTGCGGTTAAGACTATTGATATCTATAAAGGTGTTGTTCCTTTCATTATACTTCAACTGATCGGGCTTGGCGTTGTTGGATATTATCCACAACTGGTAAATTATCTGCCGACGCGCAGTTATCTAACCGGTGATACATCACCACCACCACGCAATCCCCGGCTTCAGCAATGTTTGAAAGAATATACCTTTGCGGAATATGCGATAACATCCAGCACCATACGGGCGGAAGCCGCCGCGCTCGCCGCACGTAATATGGATAAGCTGGATACAGATGATCAAAATTTATTGAAACAGGCTTTAGCAAATATCCCGGTTATTTTTGATCACGTAGACAAAATTGCCATCATTGAATCAGAAATGGTGGCTATGGAAGTCGAATATGCGCCTCTACATACCAGCGTCCGCCGCATAGAACGTGATATCCGGCGAATTGAAAACCGTAAGGATGATATAAAGAAAGATATGCGCAATTATCGCGGCACATCTTATGCTAACCAACTAAAGGCAGAAATTGCGGCGATGGATAAAGACATCCAGCATCTGTTAACGCAAATTCCTGTCAGATGGGATGCCGAATCCAAAGCGTATCAAGCATTGACTCGTGATCTGATTAAGACCACACGGCTTTATAACCGGACATCCGAACGTGCTTATAATAATATTGTGACAGTCATAGAAATGGCGGCAATATCCGATCCGGAACTGGCCAGTGATCTTGCCGCGTTTGAGGTATTGATACGGGATAATATCGGTATTCTGGCACAAAATAAGGTGCCAGTAGATATCGCGCGTGAAATATCGGCTTGTCTGGCAGTTCACCGAAATCTTTCACTCTATTTCTAGGCTGAATGCTGGCGGTGATTATATCAATCCGAATAATAAATATTTGAGCTTGAACAGTTGACGTGTTTATGGCTAGCCTTCCAGTAGAGCTAAGGGGGCTTGCCATGACCATTCAACATTTTCGCGATACCAGAAAAATCAATCCATCCGCATCGGATCATGGGGCAACGCGGCCTGATGGCTCGCCTGCGGATAATGACCGGATCGAAATTGGCCCGACACCGCTGGCTTTTGATGAATGGGCGGCGGCCGGTTTGACCCCGCCTGATCTGACGGCGATGCGGCATTACCGGCTCAACCGGATTATGGCCAGCCTTGCCGAACGTGATCTGGATGCTGTGTTGTTGTTTGATCCGCTGAATATCCGTTATGCGTCAGACACCACCAATATGCAATTATGGAACACCCATAATCCGTTTCGCGCCTGTCTGGTGACGGCCGATGGTTATATGGTGGTTTATGATTATAAAATGTCGCCGTTTTTATGTGATTATAACCCGCTTGTACGCGAGGTTCGGTCGGGCGCATCCATGTTCTATTTTGCCAATGGCGATAAAACCGGTACCGCCGCCAATGATTTTGTCACCGACATCACAGCGCTAATGCAAGACCGTGTCGGCAATGGCCGGCGGATTGCGATTGATAAGATTATGGTGCATGGCTATAAGGCGTTTGTGGCGGCTGGATATACCGTCACCGAAGGCGAAGAAATGATGGAACATACCCGCGCCATCAAAGGCGAGGATGAGATTCTGGCCATGCGCTGTGCCATTCATGCTTGCGAACAATCGGTGCATGTCATGGAACGCGAGGCAAAGCCGGGGATGACCGAAGACGCGATCTGGGCGCATTTACATGCCGAAAATATCAAACGTGGCGGTGAGTGGATTGAAACGCGGCTACTGGCATCGGGGCCCCGCACCTATCCATGGTTTCAGGAATGTGGCCCGCGGATTGTCCAGAATAATGAGATTCTGGCCTTTGATACCGATATGATCGGTGTTTACGGCATGTGCTGTGATATTTCCCGCACATGGTTTTTGGGGGATGGTAAACCCACGCCGGAAATGATCGATGATTACCGGATGGGGGTTGAACATATTCAAACAAACACCGCGCTGGTTGCCCCCGGGGTGCATCTGCGTGAGCTGACCTTTAACGGGCATCAATTGCCGGATTCATATGTAGGCGGGCGGTATTCATGCCGGTTCCACGGGGTCGGGTTATGCGATGAATGGCCGCTAGTCGCCTATCCGCAAGATTTCGTAGAAGGCGCGTTTGATTATGTGCTGAAACCCGGCATGATGTTATGCGTAGAAGCATTAATAGGACGCGACGGCGGCCCCTATTCCATCAAGCTGGAAAATCAATTGCTAGTCACCGAAGACGGGGTCGAAGACATGACCAGCTATCCATGGGACGATCAACTCATGGGGCTGGGGTGATTTTTTTTGGTGGGGTGAATTAAGAGGACTGGGAATTTTTCAATTCACTCATAACTTCATCATAATGCATTTGATCTCAATGTTCGGCTTGCATTTGCGCTTGTGATTCTTCAATTTCGTCCTGTTTCAATTGCCTTATCTCTTCCACCACCTGTATGGTGGCTACCTTTTCTGACCATTCTGCATCAGATTTGATGAAATATTTTCTTGATCCATTTTTAACGTATGCTCTTGTTTCATCAACGCCATCCTTGGCAAGATTTGTAAATGAATTTGAAATTTTCCCTGCTTTATAAATGGCCTTTAAAGCATTTATATTAGATAATGTACTACGCGCACTGCCTAATGATACGCTTGAAATATCAGTCCCAAAGAAATCAACTTTCTCTGTATTTTTGATGTTTAATTTACAGTCTTCTGACATGGTAGAAATACCAAAATGCCCACCTAAGAAAAGAACTTTACTACAAACTATTTCTATGCGAATGCAATAAAATGAACATTCTTCAAATCTAAGTTCATTATCCGCTCCATCAAAAATGGCCTTCTTAGCCACAAATTCACATCGGATAAATGAGACTGCTCCATTAGAAAGAGGGAAAGCCAAAATTTGGTCTGAATTACTTAATTCAAAATTACAGCGGATACATGAGGATAAAGAAAAATCACATAAAGCAACCTGCTGAACTGCAAAAATGCAGTTATTTATTTTAAGTCAGCTAAAGTTACAATTGATAACAATTGATTTTGTAAAATCAATTGACTGTATTTTTTTCGCTCTATTTTTTTGATTGCCAGGCACTTTAAACGAAGAACAATCCAAATAACTTAAATCTAGATTTGTGAAATTTTGCATTGGTTTTGTTTCATCAAATAGGCACATCAGCCCCAGATACACATCAAGTGCCAATTGCACATCACTTTGATCATTGCTTTCATCCACATGATCCGGAATTGAATTATCATTCTTGTCATCTTGATTGATTATTGCTGTACGGCCTCTAATAAAATCATGCAATAAATTTGCGATAATTTTTTTATGTTCTATGACATCAATACTATTTGCTAAATCTTCAAGCACTCTGATCCCTGCTTTACAATACATTTTATCAGGGTTTTCCAGCTTATCAGAGTTTGCCAGCAATTCGATTCCACGCCCCAGTCGATCATTGAATAATTGCGTCTCTGCCGTGTCAGCTTGTTTAATCTGGATTTTAGTTTGTTCAGCTTGGGTTTTGGCTTGCTCTGTAAACGTTTGAACCTGTTCAGAGAAAGATTCTTGCCGCTTGGTCGCCTGAACTAATCCGTAAAACGCCATCAAGCCGCCAATGATGAGAATAGCGTTGCGGATAGTTTCCGCATCAGCCCTGCCTTCATAAAATGACCGTAGCATCCATCCGGTAATGAAACCTGCACAGAAAAATAAGAATGATATTAATATTTCCTTTTCATATGGCTGGTACTCATCCAAACATCGCTTACACCAAGACCACATAGCCTTAGGCCAAGA
>JABIWM010000157.1 GCA_018701255.1 Alphaproteobacteria bacterium
CCTGCATCAACGATTGAAGATACATCCAGCTTAACTCAAGAAGAAAGAGCCGCGCGAAACCGTGCGCTGATTGAGGGCTTTAAGCCTAAATCACCGCCACCTGCACCTGTTGCTAAATCACAGCCGGGGGCAGATGATGCCGTAGCCGAAGGCAATGATACCCCTGAAACGGCGATGAGCCGGCGTGAACGGGAAATGCAGGAATTGCAAAATATTGCAGATGCCGAAGAATCGCGCCGCGCCGAAGAAGCAAAAAGAAACTCTAATCCGGCACAGAAATTTACTAGAACATCTGCTGATAATAGCACTTCTGCTGATACGGCCAATAATAAAACGGCTACATTCACGCGTCCTGCCGCGCGCAAAAAAGAACAACCAGAAGCCCCGAAGCGCACCATGGCCAAACGTGGTCAGGAACAGGAAAGACGCCGCGGTAAGATGACAATTACCGAAGCACTGGACGGCGATGCAAGAAACCGCCAGCGGTCGCTTGCCTCTGTTCGCCGCGCACGGGAAAAGGAAAAGGCCAGATTGCGTGACGCGCAATTATTGCCAAATGTTAAACAAAGCCGTGATGTAACCATCCCGGAAGCAATTACCGTGCAGGAGCTTTCCAACCGGATGGCAGAACGGGCGGGTGATGTGGTCAAAGAGCTGATGAAGCTTGGTATCATGGCAACCGTAACACAGACGATTGACGCGGAAACCGCTGAGCTGGTTGTGCTTGAGTTCGGGCATAAGCCGAACCGCGTATCAGAAGCCGATATCGATATTTCCATTGATGATGACGAAGATAATCCGGCAACATTAAAACCGCGTCCGCCGGTTGTTACCATTATGGGACATGTTGATCACGGCAAAACGTCATTGCTGGATGCTATCCGTAGTACAGATGTTGCGCTTGGCGAATCTGGCGGCATTACCCAGCATATCGGAGCTTATCAGGTGCGAACCGCCGCGGGTAACCGGATTACGTTTATTGATACCCCCGGACATGAGGCATTTACCGAAATGCGTATGCGCGGGGCGACCATTACCGATATCGTGATTCTGGTGGTGGCCGCTGATGATGGCGTGATGGAACAGACGATTGAGGCTATTAATCACGCAAAAGCCGCTGGCTGTCCGGTTATTATCGCTGTTAATAAATGCGATAAACCCGAAGCAGACCCACAACGTGTCCGCAATGAATTGCTATCACATGAAATTGTCACCGAAGATTTTGGTGGGGATGTGCTTTGCGTTGATGTATCTGCACATACGAAAGCCGGACTGGACAAACTGGAAGAAGCCATCATGCTTCAGGCAGAATTGCTTGAGCTAAAGGCCAATCCGGATCGCGCCGCCGAAGCCGCCGTTATCGAAGCAAAAGTTGAACGCGGCAGAGGATCGGTAGCATCTGTATTAATCCTTAAAGGCACGATGCAAATTGGTCAGGTCTTTGTTGTTGGTGCAGAAACCGGCCGTGTTCGGGCAATGGTTGATGATCGTGGTAATAATATCGAAATCGCCAAGCCGGGTGATGCGATTGAAGTGCTGGGATTGAACGGCACGCCAATGGCAGGTGACAGATTATCAGTCGTTGAGAATGAGGCACGGGCGCGCGAAGTATCCGAATACCGGACACGCGTTCTGCGCCAGAACGAAGCCACCGCGGGTGCGCGCGGAACCGTTGAACAGATGCTTTCCGCGATTGCCAGTGGTGAAGCCATGGAATTGCCGCTGGTTATCAAAACTGATGTGCATGGTTCGCTAGAAGCGATTAAGGCCGCCTTGAACAAAATATCCACGGATCAGGTTCAAGCGCGTATTCTATCATCCGGAGTTGGCGCTATTAGCGAATCTGATATCAGCCTAGCCGCCGCTTCTAACGGCATTGTGCTGGCATTTAATGTGCGCGCTAATCCGCAAGCCCGGATGCAAGCCAAGCGTGATGCGGTGGAAATACGTTACCATTCCATCATTTATGAATTGATTGATGACGTTAAAGCCGCCATGAGTGGATTACTATCACCGGATCGTCAGGAAAACTTCATTGGTTATGCTGAGATTCAGGAAGTATTCAACATCACCAAAGTCGGCAAGATTGCTGGTTGTAAAGTGACCGAAGGCGTGATCAAGCGTGGCTGTAAGGTTCGGTTGTTGCGGGATAATGTGGTGGTGCATGAAGGTAGCCTGAAAACGCTCAAACGCTTCAAAGACGAAGTAAAAGAAGCGCGTGAAGGGCAGGAATGCGGCATGGCATTTGAAAATTACACTGATCTGGAAGCAGGCGATATGATCGAATGTTTCGAGATTGAGGAAATAGCAAGAACCCTCTAGGTATTGAGAGGAGTGCCAGTATGAGCCGCTCACCATCTTCGACAAAGGGCAGCAAGTCGCAACGTCAGCTGAAAGTTGGCGAAGAGATCAGGCATATTCTGTCTAATATTCTGATCAGGGGTGATTTGCATGACCCTGACCTTGAGGGCGTGTCTGTTATTCTGTCCGAAGTGTCCATCAGTCCGGATTTCAGCAATGCCAGAGTATATTTTACGCCGCTTGGCGGAACTAATCCGGATTTGGTTAAGGCCGCATTAGGCAGAGTTGCCCATATTATGCAACATGAACTATCGCGCAAATTGACCACCAGACGTTGCCCGAAGCTGAAGTTTTTTCAAGACATCAGTTTTGAAACCGCTGGCAGAGTCGGCCAATTGATTGAAGAAAATCGTACATCACTACCTGACCCTGTTGAGCCGGATGAAGAAACGGAAAAATAAAAATCCTATTACTGGCTGGCTAGCACTAGATAAACCGCTTGAGATGACATCCTCACAAGCGGTTGGTGCATTGCGCCGTCTGTTCAATCCACAAAAAGTCGGTCATGGCGGAACGCTTGATCCGCTTGCTACCGGCATTTTGCCTATCGCTTTTGGTGAGGCGACAAAAACAGTTGCCTATCTGATGGATGCCACAAAAGATTATGCGTTTAGCATAACATGGGGCGCGGAAACCACCACGGATGATAAAGAAGGTGATGAAACGGTAACGTCACCATTCCGGCCAGATGCGGATGCTATCCGCGCGCATCTGCCAGCATTCCGTGGCCGTATCATGCAGGTGCCGCCAAAGTTTTCAGCCATAAAACTGGATGGCAAGCGTGCCTATGATCTGGCCAGACAGAATCAGGACGTTGAGATTAAATCGCGGCCGGTTGATATTCATGATTTTACATTGGTCAGCCATGATGGTGATGTCAGTCATTTTCACGCCACAACAGGAAAAGGCGCCTATATTCGCGCCCTTGGGCGTGATCTGGCGCGTGCTATGGGTGGTGCCGCCCATATTTCAGCGCTACGGCGACTTCGGGTGGGGCCATTTGATGAAAATAAGGCGATTTCACTGGATTTCTTAAAAGATATCGCGCATAGTGCGGCGCTTATGAAGAGCTTGCTTCCGCTGGAATCGGCGCTGGACGACATCCCGGGTTTGATTCTTAGTGATGATGAAGCAAAACGGCTGTTACACGGCCAGCAGATTGATGTCCCTATGGCATCGGAAGATCAGGTGTTTCTCGGCATGTCCGGTGAAGTACCTATCGCTTTGATTCAGGCCAGTCATGGCAAGGGTCAGCCGATCAGGGTTTTTAATCTGTATCAACATGAAACCGATCCAGACACAGGAGATGGATGATGTCGATTACAAAAAGCCGTAAGGCTGAACTTATTGCCGAATTCGGCGGCACAGACAAAGACAGTGGTAATCCAGCGGTACAGGTGGCTATCCTGACCGAACGGGTTGTTAATCTGACCGAACATATGAAAACCCACAAACATGATTTTGGCTCACGCCGTGGTTTGTTGACCATGGTTGGTAAGCGTCGTCATTTGCTGGACTACATTAAGCGCAGAAATGAACAGGAATATGCTGATCTGATTAAGCGACTTGGTCTGCGCCGTTAATTTAAACGCCGCAAAAAATATCATATAAGCACCGCCTCATGCGCCCTAATGGTTCTTCCTTATGGCGCGGATTTGAGGCGGTGTTTTTTTATGGCATTTAGTTCTCTTGACATGATGCCCCATTTTCACTATTCATCGGTTAGACATTGATGAAACAAAGGAAACGGGTATCAGGATATGCTGATGCCGACGGGGAAAGCCCCCGGTGATGCAAGTAAATGCAGATGCCCTTGAATATGTGGCGACATGATCCAGACAATGGTTCCGACCGATCCCATCCTTCCCAGATTTCATGAATGTTGATTGCAACCCGGTTCAGGCAATAAGGCCATGATAACCGGATTTATGGAGATATAAATCAACATGTTCGAAGTATTCAAGAAAGACATTGAATGGGGCGGTAAGACATTGTCCCTCGAAACTGGCAAAGTAGCCAGACAAGCTGATGGTGCTGTTATGGCAACCCTTGGCGAAACAACAGTATTATGTACGGCAGTTGCCGCATCAAGCCCAAGACCCGGGCAGGATTTCTTTCCGCTGACAGTGAATTATCAGGAAAAAACATTCGCAGCTGGCAAAATCCCCGGTGGCTTTTTCAAGCGCGAAGGTCGCCCGAGCGAAAAAGAAACATTGGTATCGCGGCTGATTGACCGCCCTATCCGTCCGCTCTTTCCAGCAAATTTCAAATGCGACACGCAAGTCATTACGACTGTGTTGTCTTTTGATATGGAAAATGACCCTGATATCGTTGCCCTGATTGGCGCATCAGCGGCATTGACTATTTCCGGCATTCCTTTCTTTGGCCCGATTGGTGCGGCCAGAGTCGGCATGATTGATGGCGCGTATGTTCTTAACCCGACCATGGATCAGGTTAAGGAAAGCAATCTTGATCTGGTTGTTGCCGGAACACGCGAAGGCGTGCTGATGGTCGAATCAGAAGCCAGTGAGCTGGACGAAGACACGATGCTGGGCGCGGTTAATTTTGGTCACGAAGGCATGCAGCCGGTGATTGACGCCATTATTTCCATGGCAGAAGTAGCGGCAAAAGACCCCCGCCCTCTGCCAGAAGAACCAGCAGAAACCGACAGCATCAAGAAAGCTTTCAAAGGCTTTGGCAAGGATTTGGCAAAAGCCTACCAGATTGCTGATAAGGTTAGCCGCCAGAGCGCAGTAGGTGAGATTAAAGCCAGCGCAATGGAAAAGCTGGATGAAGGCACAGACGCGGTACTGGCATCCAGTTTGTTCAAAAAACTCGAAGCAGATACCGTTCGTGGTGCTATTCTGAAAACCAGCAAGCGGATTGATGGCCGTGATCTGTCAACGGTTCGCCCGATTGTAGCTGAAGTCGGGGTTCTGCCGCGTACACATGGTTCGGCTTTATTTACCCGTGGCGAAACACAGGCGCTTGCCGTTGCTACTCTTGGCACTGGTCAGGATGAGCAGATCATTGATGCACTGGAAGGCGAATATCGCCAGAATTTCATGCTTCATTATAACTTCCCGCCATATTCTGTTGGTGAAGCCGGACGTGTTGGTTCACCCGGTCGCCGGGAAATTGGTCACGGCAAGCTGGCATGGCGTGCGATTAATCCGGTGCGCCCACCAAAGGATGAGTTTCCTTACACCGTGCGTGTTGTATCCGAAGTCACGGAATCAAATGGTTCATCATCAATGGCAACGGTTTGTGGCACATCGCTTGCCATGATGGATGCTGGGGTTCCTTTGCCGCGTCCGGTTGCCGGTATCGCCATGGGTCTGATTAAAGAAGGCGATGATTACGCCGTATTATCAGATATTCTGGGTGACGAAGATCATCTGGGTGATATGGACTTTAAGGTTGCCGGCACATCAGACGGCATTACCGCGTTGCAGATGGATATCAAAATCACCTCCATCACGCCGGATATTATGAAACAGGCACTGGCACAGGCCAAAGACGGCCGGCTTCATATTCTGGGTGAGATGAATAAGGCGATTGGTCATGCGCGTGATGCACTGGCCGATACCGCGCCAAAGATCACAACCATGTCTATTCCGGTGGATAAGATCAGAGATATCATTGGCCCCGGCGGTAAAATGATCCGTGAGATTTGCGAAACCACAGGCGCCAAGATCGATATCGAAGATGATGGTACCGTGAAAATTGCCGCATCAGATACCGCATCAGGTGAAGCCGCGTATAAGCGTATTCACGACATTGTTGCCGAACCTGAGCTGAATGTCATTTATGATGGCACAGTGGTAAAAACCGTTGATTTTGGCGCGTTCGTCAATTTCATGGGCGCGCGTGACGGGCTGGTTCATATCTCTGAACTACAAGAAGGCCGCACAGGCAAGACCACCGATGTTGTCGAAGAAGGCAATAAGGTCAAGGTCAAGGTGATCGGTTTTGATGATCGCGGAAAGATCAAACTATCCATGAAGCGGGTAAATCAGGAAACCGGCGAAGACCTGGATAGCTAAGCCAGAGAGCTAAAGCACTTAAAAAACACAGAACACAGAAAACGGGGCATCACGCCCCGTTTTTTTATTACTTTTTTCATGGTGGTGAAGTTAAAATTAATCCGCTTCGGGTTGTGGGACGCCGATAAGGTTATATCCGCCGTCAACATAATGGACTTCGCCGGATACGCCCGAAGACAGATCAGAGGCAAAATATAGCCCGGAACGGCCGACCTCATCCATGTCGGGATTGCGGTTGAGCAGGGCGTTTTGCTCACTATGCCG
>JABIWM010000158.1 GCA_018701255.1 Alphaproteobacteria bacterium
AGCTGGCTGTCCAGTTCTGGCACGGCGTTAAACAGATCAGAAACCAGACCATAATCGGCAACCTGAAAAATAGGGGCTTCTTCGTCTTTGTTAATCGCCACAATGACTTTACTGTCTTTCATGCCGGCCAGATGCTGAATAGCACCGGAAATGCCAACAGCAATATACAGATCAGGGGCAACCACCTTACCGGTTTGGCCAACCTGATAATCATTCGGGACAAATCCGGCATCTACCGCCGCGCGTGATGCACCAACCGCTGCGTTTAGCTTATCGGCTACGCCTTCGAGCATGGCAAAATTTGCGCCATCCTGCATGCCGCGACCACCAGATACAACAATCTTGGCTGAGGTAAGTTCAGGACGATCAGACGAAGACATTTCAGACTTAACAAAGTTGGACTTGCCAGCATCGCCAGTACCATCAACAGCGCTAACAGAACCGCTGCCGCCAGATGTAGCGGCAGGTTCAAACGCGGTAGAACGTACGGTGATGACTTTTAATGCTTCATCTGATTGTACTGTTGCCAAGGCATTGCCAGCATAAATCGGACGCTGGAATGTATCGGGGCTATCAACGCGGATAATATCCGAAATCTGGGCAACATCCTTAAGCGCGGCAACACCGGGCATGATATTTTTGCCATATGTTGTGGCTGGTGCAAAAATATGGCTGTACTGATCGGCAAGACCGACAATCAATGGCACCAGATTTTCGGCAATACCATTAGCGTATTCGGCACCATCGGCGTGAAGAACACCGCTAACACCAGCAACATTTGCTGCTTCTTTCGCCACATCACCGGCATTATGGCCAGCAACAAGTACGGTTACATCGCCGCCAGCCTGACTAGCCGCGGTAACGGTGTGAAGCGTGGATGGATTCAGTTCAGTATTATTATGTTCAGCAATAACTAGAATAGACATTTCACTCTCCGATTAGATGACTTTTGCTTCGTTTCTGAGTTTTTCAACAAGACTTGGTACCGAATCCACCATGATACCGGCTTCGCGGGCTGGTGGTTCTTCTACCTTAATGGTTTTCAAACGCTGGCTAGCATCAACACCCAGATCATCAAGGCTGATCTGATCAATCGGCTTTTTCTTTGCTTTCATGATATTTGGCAATGACGCATAACGTGGCTCATTCAGGCGCAGATCAACAGTAATAACCGCTGGCATGGGGCAGGTGATATGTTCCAGCCCGCTATCGACTTCGCGGATAATGTTCAGGCTATCACCGTTCAATTCAACACCGGACGCAAAGGTGGCTTGTGGCCAACCGAGCAATGTTGCCAGCATCTGGCCTGTCTGGTTGCTATCATCATCAATGGATTGCTTACCCATGACGACCAGACCCGGCTCTTCTTTGGCAATAACGGCTTTGATGATTTTGGCAATGGCCAATGGTTCTGTATCATGTGATGCAAGCACATGGATGCCACGATCAGCACCCATAGCCAGAGCGGTTCGGATGGTTTCCTGTGATTGTTCAGGGCCGATAGAAATAGCTACTACTTCGGTGGCGGCACCGGCTTCTTTGAAACGGATAGCCTGTTCAACTGCGATTTCATCAAAAGGGTTCATGGCCATTTTAACATTAGCCAACTCGACGCCGGACTGATCAGCCTTGACGCGCACCTTGACGTTATAATCAATCACTCTTTTAACTGGTACGAGTATTTTCATTTTGTTGGTTCTCCATAAATATTCATCGAATTTATTCAAACAATCTTAACATTCCCGATAACGGAAACATGTATTCGCCGCTATCATGCGTTCGCCGCAGGTACCCACAACACATCACCATCATGTTGCTGGTTGATGGAACGCGCCATAACAAACAGATGATCTGACAGGCGGTTAATATATTGCATCGCGGCTTCACCTACCGGTTCTTCGACAGATAGCCGCGTCATATCACGTTCGGCACGTCTTGTCATCGCTCTAGCCAGATGGACATGAGCCGCGGCTTCTTGCCCGCCGGGCAGAACAAATGAGTTCAATGGTTGAAGCGAGCTGTTCATAGCGTCAATTTCAACTTCCAGTCGTTCTACCTGTTTATCGGTAACGCGCAATGCCTCACCCGGGCGTTCTTCGCCAATCGGGGTGGCCAGATCAGCGCCCAGATCAAACAGATCATTCTGGATTCGCGCCAGCATGGCATCAAAAGCCTTATCCGCAATTTTTGCCGTATGCAGACGGCAAATGCCAATGGTGGAGTTCACTTCGTCCACGGTGCCAAAAGCGGTTGGCCGGATAGAATGTTTTGATACACGGTGACCATTGACAAGACTGGTTTCACCTTTGTCGCCTGTCCGTGTGTAGATTTTATTTAATTTAACCATAATTATTCGTCCAAAACTGTGGTTTTCAATTACATATGCAATTAACGGCTAAATAGCAGAATAAGCACAAAAATGACTAAGGCCAGCGCTTGCAGGATAATGCGCCAGCGCATGATTGTATTAGACCAGTTCACATTGTATTCACCACCTCTGGCCATGGTCAGAATGCCCCAGAACAGAACACCGGCCACCGCCGCCATAGTGATAATCAATAAAATGTATGAAAAACTGGTCATATTATTATGTTATCCTTTGTTACGTTCTTTATTCTGACCTGAAACTAGCCTTCCCGCAAATATCA
The DNA here is from genome assembly GCA_018701255.1 of Alphaproteobacteria bacterium. GTDB lineage: Bacteria > Pseudomonadota > Alphaproteobacteria > Puniceispirillales > UBA1172 > UBA12202. The sequence goes on from JABIWM010000158.1 coordinate 2,649, forward strand.
ATCTTGTCGCAGGGGGATATTAGGGGAGGGTATTAGTTTTTGTTCATTCAAAATCCGCTGGTAATGCGTATCCGTGCCGGCGTGATGCCGCAACTAGTGTGTTTCGCAACAGGCATGCAATGGTCATTGGCCCAACGCCGCCGGGGACTGGGGTGATGGCCGATGCAACCTGACTGGCTTCTTCAAAATGAACATCACCAGTAATGCGGGTTTTGCCCTCACCACGTTCGGGGGCAGGGATACGGTTAATCCCTACATCAATAACAACAGCACCCGGCTTGACCCAGTCGCCGCGGATCATTTCCGGACGACCAACAGCGGCAACGAGGATATCCGCTTCCCGACAGATGGCTGGCAAATCCTTGCTACGGGAATGGGCAACAGTAATGGTGCAGTTTTCGGCAAGTAAGAGCTGTGCCATAGGTTTACCCACAATGTTTGAGCGGCCAACGATAACAGCGTTCTTACCGCTGAGATCACCAAGCGTGTCTTTGAGTAAAAGCAAACTGCCAAAAGGCGTGCAAGGCACCAGCGAAGGCAGTCCAGCCCAGAGCCGCCCCACATTGACAATATGAAATCCATCAACGTCTTTATCCGGTGTGATGGCATCAATCACCGCATCTGCATTAATCTGATCCGGTAGGGGCAGTTGCACCAGAATACCGTCAATGGCGTTATCATGATTCAGCTGATCAATCAGAGCCAGCAATTCGGTCTGGCTAGTGGTGTCAGGCAGGCGATGTTCAATGGACAGCATGCCACTGGCTTCGGTGGTTTTGATTTTGTTGCGAACATAAACTTCGCTGGCCGGGTCTTCGCCTACCAGAACAACGGCTAATGCCGGTTGTGGCGCGCCTGATCCCATGACATTGGCCACAGCATCGCCAATTGTTTGTGTTAATTTGGCGGCAAATGCCTTACCATCAATAATATCTGCACTCATAATTGTCCCCGCCTATCAGGAGTATTTGCCTATCAGGAGTATTTGCTAAACGCAAACTGCCTCATACATAATAAAAATAATGTGATCATATCGCCTGATTATACCCATTTGCCGACATCATGTTTATCCTCATGATGGTGTGATTAATCCGGCAATAAAAATAATAATATCTTTCAGTAGCGGGGCGATAAAATATTGCGCCAGTATCAAGGTAATGATCGGCGACAGATCAAGCCCGCCCATATTGGGCAATAATCGATACTGTATCCGCCGAAATGGCATCAGTATAGGGTCATGAAGTGCCGATAGCCCACCCAGAATAGCCCGCACAGCAGGTTGATATGGATTAATAATGCGGAACATGATTAACCAGCTGGAAATGATATAGGCAAGCAATGTCCATACATATATGCCAAGAATAACATCAACAAGCCGTATCAGGGCAATAAAAAAATGTGTATCCATTTGATTCTAAAGCATGTCCTCTTGACAAAGAGATTAGTGTTATGATTAAAATACTAACCGAAATTACTGAGGTAAATTGCAGTTTATGACAATTTCACCATATAACAATCCACATGTTAGCTTAAAAGTTAACCCAACAAAACCTATCCGAAATTCCGGATATTCTCAAGGCATGGTTTTAACGGCTTTTCTGTTTGTGTTTCTAATGATGATTTCTGGGTGCCAGACTCAACATAGTGGCATGGAACCATCGCTATCTGCCTCATCTGATGCTGCCGCACCTAATGATCCGGATAACGGGAATAGTGCCATCTCAGACACCTCATATCAGCAGGCCAGCAGTGATCTAACCTTTACGGATGGATTGGGCTATGAAATCAGATGGCCTCTCGAAGAACGGTTTATCATCTCACCGCC
>JABIWM010000022.1 GCA_018701255.1 Alphaproteobacteria bacterium
AGATAAACAGAACAAAGACAATACTTGCTAGTATGGTGCGCATAGTAACCTCAACTCATTTGGAGTATGCGTCATCACGAAAACAGGGTCAATTATCAAACAGGCAAATATCTGTACGTAATTCTGTACGCAAATACGAACAATACGTATTTATATCATTATAATACAATGATTTACGAAATATTATGGCGGAGAGAGGGGGATTCGAACCCCCGATGGGCTTTCGCCCATACCGGTTTTCGAGACCGGCGCATTCAACCACTCTGCCACCTCTCCTGCGACATATCTTGTCTAGCGCGGCAATCGCGGGCTGGCAAGTCATCTTGAAACCGGCTATACCATATATAGTGCCTAATATGCGCTGGATTACGTTTGAATTACGGGGCGGATGTAACGCCTTCTGTAATGCCTTATAAAGCGGCCTCATGGCGCGTTGAAGAAAATCAGGCCAGAGGCCGTAAATCGCCTTGACAAAACGTGGCTTGTGTCTATATTTCGCCAGTCTGATAACTTTATTGGGACAGGTGAGCTTATGCTGTCCCCACTTATCGTGATGAAACATATTGTGATGAAGCATTGGCAGAACGACAACGTTTTTCCGGTTGATGCCATCACCTGTAACGGATGAATGAATATGTATGCTGTGGTAAAAACAGGCGGCAAGCAATATAAAGTAGCCAAAGACGACAAGATTGTCGTTGACCGGCTTGAGGCTGAAGCCGGCTCAAATCTGGTTCTTGATCAGGTTCTTATGGTCGCCAATGGTGATCAGGTTGATGTTGGCGCGCCTACCGTCAAAGATGCGGTTGTTGGTGCGACTGTCCTGCGTCACACACGCGGCGACAAAATTATGGTATTTCGCCGTAAGCGCCGGAAAAACTTTCGCCGGATCAGAGGCCATCGTCAAGACCTGACTTTGTTGCAGATCACCGATATCGCCCCTGACGGGAAGCTGAAAGCAGCCAAACCTGCGGCAGAAAAGCCAGCGGCAAAGCCAGCCGAAGCTAAAAAGCCAGCGGCAGAAAAGCCAGCGGCTAAAAAAGCCCCTGCTAAAAAAGCACCGGCAAAGGCAACCGAAGCCAAAAAGCCAGCCGCTAAAAAAGCGCCGGCCAAAAAAGCATCAACAAGCAAAAGCAAAGATGCTTAATTAAATCGAGTTGAGATCAGAGAAGGAATAGCACGATGGCACATAAAAAAGCAGGTGGTAGCTCCCGTAACGGCCGTGATTCCGCCGGTCGTCGCCTTGGCGTTAAAAAATTCGGTGGTGAAGCCGTGATCCCCGGCAACATTATTGTTCGCCAGCGCGGCACGAAATTCCATCCGGGCAGCAATGTCGGCATGGGTAAAGACCACACCCTGTTTGCATTGACCGGTGGTAAGGTCGCATTCACCCGCAAAACCGGCGGCAGAACATTTGCTAATGTTGTCCCGAGTGCTGAGGCAGCTGAGTAAACGCGCTTCCCGGTCATTATTGCAGTCACTTTTTGCGGCGCATCCTCAAATGATCGGGGGTGCGCTTTTCTTTTGAAATCGATATGAAATTTCTTGATCAGGCTAAAATCTTTATTCAAAGCGGCAATGGCGGCCCCGGCTCTGTCAGTTTCCGGCGCGAAGCCCATGTCCCACGCGGCGGCCCCGATGGTGGTGATGGCGGCCGTGGTGGAAGCGTGCTGGCCGAATGCGTGGACGGGTTAAACACGCTCATTGACTATCGCTATCAACAGCATTTTAAAGCACAGGCCGGACGCCCCGGTGCTGGCCGCAACAAAAATGGCGCTAGCGGCGAAGATATCATTCTCAAATTACCGGTCGGCACACAAATTCTGAATGACGATAATGACATGGTGATTGCTGATCTGACGCAAGTCGGCCAGCAAATCGTTCTGGCCAGAGGCGGTGATGGCGGGCGCGGCAATGCGTCTTTCAAATCATCGGTTAATCAAGCCCCCCGCCGCCATGAAACCGGCTTTCCGGGACAGGAAATGTGGGTCTGGTTACGGCTCAAGCTAATCGCCGATGCCGGATTACTGGGCATGCCCAATGCTGGCAAATCAACTTTTCTGTCTAGCGTATCATCAGCCAAGCCGAAAATTGCCGATTATCCTTTCACCACCCTGCATCCGGGGTTAGGCGTTGTCCGCAATGATCAGCGTGAGTTTGTTCTGGCCGATATCCCCGGGCTGGTAGAAGGCGCGCATGAAGGCATCGGGCTTGGGCATCGGTTCCTTGGGCATGTTGAACGGTGTCGGGTATTGTTGCATCTGGTGGATGCTACATCCGATCAGCCGGTGGAAAACTGGCGCGTGATCCGCAATGAACTAGCCGCATATGATGCTGATCTGGCCAGCCGGAAAGAAGTCACGGCAATATCCAAGGCCGATGCCTGTGATCCCGAACGGATGGCAGAAATCAAAACAGCACTGGAACAGGCCGGTGCCAATCATGTGGTGACGCTATCATCGGTTAGCGGGCATGGCGTTGCCGAAACCCTACGCTTACTGCAACAGGAAATTGATCAGAACTATGCCGCCGAAATCGCCGCCGATAGTGAGCCAGAGCCATGGCAGCCCTAACCTATCTGACATCTGCCCGCCGCATTGTTGTTAAGGTTGGATCAGCGCTTCTGGTCAATACAGATGGCACTTTGCGTGCCGCGTGGCTTGACGGGCTGGCACATGATCTGGCCGGATTAAAACGCCGTGGTTATGACATTGTTGTTGTTTCATCCGGTGCTATCGCATTTGGCCGGAACATGATTGTAGGTGCCGGTGAACAGCGGAATAACGCCCGCCTCAATCTGGCCGAAAAACAGGCGGCGGCGGCTATTGGCCAGATCAGGTTGAGCACCGAATGGCAACAGGCCATGGCCAAGCACAATATGACAACGGCACAGATTTTATTATCACCAGATGATACCGAAACCCGCCGCAAGCATTTAAATGCCAGAGCCACGCTGATCACGTTACTGGAACATCAGATCGTCCCAGTGGTGAATGAAAATGATACCGTCGCCACCGCAGAAATCCGTTATGGTGATAATGACCGTCTGGCCGCCAGAGTCGCCCAGATGATTAGCGCCGATGCGCTCATTCTGTTATCCGATGTGGACGGGCTTTATTCCAGTGATCCCAATAACGATAGCACCGCCAAACATATCCCCGAAGTCAGCGATATGACCGCTGATATCATGGCGATGGCCGGCCCTGCCCGACATGCGTTTTCCAGCGGCGGCATGATCACAAAACTGGAAGCCGCGCGCATTGCCACTAGCGCCGGTTGCCATATGGCTATCTGTCATGGCGGGGATGATCACCCTATCCGGCAATTATATGATGGCGGCACCGCCACATGGTTTCGCGCCAATAGCCAGCCTCTGCAAGCCCGAAAAACATGGATTGATGGCGGCTTGACCCCCAAAGGCGCGATTATGATTGATGATGGCGCAAGTCAGGCATTATCACGCGGCAAAAGCTTGCTAGCGGCTGGCATCACCGCCGTCACTGGCAACTTTGATAAAGGTGATCTGGTTGCCATTACTGATCCGGCAAATGCCACTATCGCGCGGGGATTGACCCGATATAGCGCCAGTGACATTCATCTGATCAAAGGTCATAATAGTGGTGAGATTGAAACCATACTGGGTTATCGTGATCATGATGAGGTGATCCATACCGATGATCTGGTGGTCGATGCGGTGGCAAGACAATCACAAAAAAAGGACATGTAAAACATGACAGAAGACGATGCCAAAGCGGCTATGACCGCATTAACAGATCAGGCGCATCTGGCCAGACAGCATATGTATCAATCCCATATAGATCAGCGCAACGCGGCGCTTCTATCAGCGGCCGGACATATGAAAACCCGGATCAACGCCTTGCTGGATGCCAATAAAATAGATGTAGCACAAGCACAGGTGAACGGATTATCCGAAGCCTATATTGACCGGCTAACATTAACCGAAGATCGCATTGCCGGCATGATCGAAGCCTTGCATGTTATTGCCGGACTTGATGATCCGGTTGGCGTTGAGCTGGCGCGGTGGTCACGACCAAACGGGCTGGATATCAGCCGGATCAGCACGCCGCTTGGGGTATTGGGAGTCATTTTCGAATCGCGCCCTAATGTGACAGTCGATGCCGCCGCACTTGCTATAAAATCAGCCAATTGTGTCATTTTACGCGGCGGAAGCGATTCCATTAATAGCGCAATCATGCTGGGCGATATGATGCGCCACGGTTTGCGCGATGCTGGCCTGCCCGAAGACACCGTTCAAGTCATCACGAATACTGACCGCGCTATGGTTGGTGCTATGTTGCGGGCGCAAGGCGGCATTGATGTGATTGTCCCCAGAGGCGGCAAATCACTGGTTGAACGTGTTCAGGCAGAAGCAAAAATCCCTGTCTTTGCGCATCTGGAAGGCATTTGCCATATCTATGTACATGCCGATGCTGATCCGCAACTGGCCATATCCGTCGTGGTAAATGCCAAAATGCGCCGCACTGGGATTTGTGGCGCGGCAGAAACATTGCTGATTGATAAAGCGGTTGTTCATACCATCTGGCCGGATATTGCCGCCGCGTTGCGTGATGCCGGATGCCAGATTCGCGGTGATGCGGCCGCAAAAGCCGTTTGCCCATGGATTGATGCCGCCAGTTCTGATGATTTCGGACATGAGTTTCTGGATGCCGTCATTGCTGTTAAGGTGGTTGATGATGTGGATGCCGCCATTGCCCATATCCGCCAGCACGGTAGCGATCATACCGAATCCATCCTTAGCGCGAATAATGAAGTAGCTGAATATTTTGTGGCGCAAATCGATTCGTCCATTGTCATGATCAACACCTCAACCCAGTTTGCCGATGGTGGTGAGTTTGGCATGGGCGCGGAGCTAGGCATTGCTACCGGCCGCATCCATGCGCGGGGGCCTGTCAGCATAGAACAGCTCACCTGTTTTAAATATATTGTCAGGGGCAATGGACAGACGCGGCCATGATGACCCCCATGATGACTCCGGCGATGACCCCGACCAGCCATATGTTATTGGCACGATTGCGCGCCAGACGGCATGGGCATATCGGATTGCTGGGTGGATCATTTAATCCGGCGCATCACGGCCATGCCCATATAGCGGATGTGGCCATATCCGAATTGCAACTGGATCAGGTTATATGGCTGGTAAGCCCGCAGAACCCGCATAAATCAACACATGATATGGCGCCATTTGCCGACCGGTTTGCCAGCGCTGAGGCCATATCACGGCAATGCAAACACCATAAACGCATGCAGGTTAGCGCGCTAGAACACATCACGCAGATGCGCTATACCGCAGATACTATCCGTTTTCTTGCCCAGACTTGCCCGCGCGTGACATTTTACTGGTTAATGGGCGCGGATAATATGGCGCCATTTCATCACTGGCACCGGACAGATGATATTATCCGGAACGCCCATCTGATAGTGGTTAATCGCCCCGGATATCAAGCATCAGCATTAGCCAGCCGGATAGCCCATCGCATGACACGCTGTCCTGCCCGGCGCTTACGGCATAAACCATTCCGCCATAAGCACCATATGCACCACCATTACTGGAGCTTTATTCAGGCCAGATTAAACCCGCTTTCTGCCACGGCTATTCGGGCATCGCGCCAACAATAAACCGGCCAGAACAATTATCTTTATCAATACATATTGGAATATCACTATATCTATCTTATTTTAGGTTATATAAGTGTCAGATATGTTCAGCGTGAAGGAGTAACCCATTTCTGATCATCACATTACAGACGGCGATCATCTGCTTCAGATGGTTTTGTCATCATTAGACGACGATAAGGCAATGGACATTGTTGCCATACCGCTTGCTGGTAAATCCTCGATTGCTGATTACATGGTTATTGCCTCAGGGACTTCCTCGCGGCAATTAATGGCTATGGCTGATCATTTGGGGAAATCGCTCAAAGACAACGGTGTGAAAAGCACTGGCACAGAAGGCGCCCAGCAAGGGGACTGGATATTGATTGATGCCGGTGACATTATTGTTCATCTGTTCCGGCCGGAAGTACGCGATTTTTATCAGCTTGAAAAAATGTGGCTGGAACCAAACACTAACAGCACCACTACTGGTCAATCAACTGGTCAGGCTACTAATCAAACCGCTGGTATTTAGGCCAGAGCCGGTTTATGCGCATCAGTATCGCCGCCATTGGAAAATCCGGCCAATCGCCTGAACATGACCTCGTTCAACGATATTTTGACCGCCTGCCCCATAAAGGGGCGCTAATTGAACGTGACAGCTCCAAAACATCAGGCCTTGCCGGCAAACGTGACGAAGGCAAGCGGTTATTATCGGCATTACCAGCACATTGCAAGCTGGTGGTGCTTGATGAAAACGGGACTAATCTGTCATCTGTAAAATGGGCGGAACAGATTTCCAGCTGGCGTGATGCCGGCATAAGGGACGCGGTATTTGCTATCGGCGGTGCTGATGGTCATAGCGAAGACGTATTGGCGGCCGCTGATAAAACGCTGGCCTTCGGCGCACAGACCTGGCCGCATATGCTGGTCAGAGCCATGCTGGCCGAACAGCTTTATCGGGCGGAAATGATTCTGGCACGCCACCCCTATCACCACGCCTGATCATTTGCCTGAATGATAGCGGCTTGGCAAATCACCCCTGATTAGCGTATAAAATGGCATGACTTCTTCACCTACCCCTACTTCATCACATCCACCTGTTGTGCTAGCTATCATGGATGGGCTAGGCCACCGCGATGACAATCAGTATAACGCAGTCAAACAGGCCAGAACGCCCGTGCTTGATCGTCTGGACAGGACAGTACCAAAAGCATTTCTGAACGCCTCAGAATCGGCCGTTGGGCTACCATCCGGTCAGGTTGGTAATTCCGAAGTCGGGCATATGACCATCGGGGCTGGCCGTATCCTCAAGCAGGACTTGGTTCGGATTGGTGATGCGGTTGCTGATGATATGTTCAAAACAAGCCCTATTCTGGATCATATGGCTAGCCAGTTGCGGCATAATCATGCGGCGGTTCATATCCTTGGCATGGCATCCGATGGCGGCGTGCATAGCCATTCTGATCATATTCTGGCGCTTGCTAGTGCCATGTGTGATCGCGGCATTATGGTCTGGTTGCATCTGTTTACCGATGGCCGTGATACCATGCCGGGGGGCGCGGCGGAACATTTTGACCAGTTTATCAAAACCTGTCCGGCTGGTGCAAAAATAGCGACAATAACCGGCCGCTATTACGCCATGGATAGAGATCAGCGCTGGGAACGCACCGGACTTGCCAGTGATGCTATCGCCTATGCTCAGGCGGATTATCATTTTGCTGATGCTAACGCGGCTATTGCGGATGCTTATCAACGCGGCGAGACGGATGAGTTTTTCTTGCCGGCAATCATTGGTGATTATGCCGGTATAGCCAGTGGTGATGGTATTATCATGGCGAATTTCCGCGCCGACCGTGTCCGGCAGCTGCTTGATGGGCTTCTGCTTTGTGATACACCTATTAATCGGCCTCTGGCCAAAGGCACAATCAGTACCGCTGTTGCCATGGCATCATATTCCAAAAAACTGGATGCTGTCTGTGATATCCTGTTTCCGCCCTTTGCGCTTACCCATACCCTTGGTGATGTTGTGGCGGCGGCCGGATTACGTCAATTGCGGCTAGCCGAAACAGAAAAATACCCGCACGTTACTTTTTTTCTGAATGGCGGCAACGAAGATAAGCATAAAGGTGAGGATAGATGTCTTATCCCCTCACCGAAAGTCGCGACCTATGATATGCAACCGGAAATGAGCGCGGATCAAGTGCTTTCGGCGCTTCTGGATGCCATTAATAACCAGAGCCATGATTTGATCATTGTTAATTTTGCCAATCCGGATATGGTCGGCCATACCGGTGTACTAGAAGCCGCGATTAAAGCTGTTGAAGTGGTGGATCAAGCACTGGATAAAGTTATATCTGCGCTGAATGCTTGCGGCGGCACCATGTTGCTGACCGCAGATCACGGCAATTGTGAGCTTATGTGGGATGCGGCAAGCAATAGCCCGCATACCGCCCATACCACCAATCCGGTTCCCATTTACTGGATTGGTGCGCCTTCGCATCACCAACTTCGTGATGGCGGATTAAGCGATCTGGCACCATCATTGCTTGAATTACTGGGACTACCCGTGCCTTCTGAAATGACTGGCCATTCCCTTATTAAACCTAATTAATGTTTTCCTGTCTTGATCTTGCCATGTTCTATAGGCAACATAAGTTATAGATACCTTTTATAGTCTGGACGAATTGATATGACCGTTACCCCACAAAAATCACCATTATCATCACGATATCTCTATCTAACGCTTCTGGGCGTTATTATGATGGTCGGCGTGGTAACGATCATGTCTTCGCCATCCAATAGCCAGACATCACGCGATCAGGTGTATGAGGATTTATCGCTTTTTGGGGAAGTATTTGAAAGCATTCGTAACAATTATGTAGAACCAGTCGAGGATAAAGAATTAATTCATTCCGCTATTAATGGCATGCTGACCTCACTTGATCCGCATTCCAGTTTCCTTACCGCTGATGATTTTGATCAGATGCAGGAACGGACTAAAGGCGAGTTCGGCGGCTTAGGCATTGAAATCACCATGGAAGACGGGTTTGTCAAAGTCGTATCACCAATTGATGATACCCCCGCCGCGCGGGCAGGCATCATATCCGGTGATCTGATTATCGGGATTGATGGCCAGAATGTCCTAGGCATGACATTAACCGAAGCGGTTGATTTGATGCGCGGTAAAATCGGCAGTGAAATTACGGTAACAATCAAACGTGGTGATAAAGCACCATTTGATATCACCCTTGAACGTGATGTGATCAAAATGCGAAGCGTGCGTTCTGATAGCTATGGGCATGTTGGTTATATCCGGATTACCAACTTTACCGAACAGACAACCCCCGGCTTGCTGAAAGCCATGACAGATTTGCGCGAAGAACATGGCACAAAACTGATCGGGGTTGTGCTTGATTTGCGGAATAATCCGGGCGGATTGCTCAGCGAAGCCATTTCAGTCACTGATGCGTTTCTTGATCAGGGTGAGATTGTATCCACCCGTGGCCGCAACGAAAGCTCAGCTTCGCGTTATTTTGCCCGTGAAGGTGATATATCAAACGGCATGCCTATCGTTGTGTTGATTAATTCGGGGTCGGCATCGGCGTCTGAAATTGTTGCCGGCGCGTTGAAAGATCATGAACGTGCCTTGATCATGGGAACACGGTCATTCGGCAAAGGGTCAGTCCAGAGCATCGTACCCATTGGCAGAGATGCCGCCATGCGGATAACCACCGCCCGATATTACACCCCATCTGGCGTTTCCATTCAGGGAACCGGGATTACGCCTGACATTATTGTTGAGCTCGCTATCGTTGAAAATATTGACGATGGCGCATTCCGTGAGGAAGACCTCAAAGGCTCGCTTGAAAATCAGGATGTAACAGAATTACCGTCTGAAGAAGAACTGGCAGATAATACTGATAATGACGAAGAAAAAGGCATTAAGGATTATCAACTTGCCCGCGCCGTGGATTTACTCAATGGCCTGAAAGTATTTAAAGGAGTGATGCAGTGAGCCAGCCTATCGATTACCACAGTCGCCCCTATCGCCCTTGCGTTGGCATTATGCTGATTAATTCGGTCAATCAGATTTTTGTTGGCCAGCGTTTTGATAATCATGGTGACGCGTGGCAGATGCCGCAAGGCGGTATTGATGCTGGCGAAACACCAATAGAAGCCGGTTTCCGCGAAATGCATGAGGAAATTGGCACGAATAAAGCCGAATTATTATGTGAGCATCCGGAATGGCTGTCATATAATATACCGGAAGGACTGGCCAATCAGCTATGGGATGGCAAATATCGTGGCCAGACACAGAAATGGCTAGCGTTTCGTTATATTGGTGATGATGCGGATATCAATATTGCCACAGAACAGCCTGAGTTTTGCGAATGGCGATGGTCATCTGTTGACAGCCTGCATCAGCTGGCGGTTCCGTTCAAACGGCCGGTTTACAGCAAAATCATTGCTGATTTCAAAGATATCTTTGCAGATTGATTATAGCGCTGAAATAGCGGCATCAAGAAATTCTTCTTCTCTTGCATTGCCATTATTATTTGCGGTCTGACGCTGGGCTTCCAGATCAGAGCGGTCAGCGTTATCAAGATTAACAGCCCGTTCAGCCAGCACAGTACAGCGATCTTCGGTCACATCAACAATGCCGCCATCAACCATGATCCGGTTGCTAACGCTACCATTGACATAAACCTCAACCACGCCACGCTGGAGTGTTGAGATGGTTGGCGCATGACGTGGCATGGCGCCAAATAGCCCCATGCTACCGGGCACAACGACCATGCTGGCATCGATTGCCATCATAATGCGTGCTGGTGTAACCAGTTCAAATGCAGTGGTTTCAGCCATGTTCCAACCCTGTTCTCAATCTCTATTCAGATGCTTAGGCCGCGGCGGCGTTAAGTTTTTTGCCTTTTTCGACGGCTTCTTCAATGGTGCCTACCATATAGAACGCTGCTTCTGGCAGATAATCATATTCACCATCAACAATGCCCTTAAAGCCTTTGATTGTGTCTTCCAGTGAAACCAGCTTACCCGGTGATCCGGTAAAGACTTCGGCTACATGGAATGGCTGGGACAGGAAGCGCTGAATTTTACGCGCTCTGGCAACAACCAGTTTATCTTCTTCGGATAATTCATCCATACCCAGAATAGCAATAATATCCTGCAGTGATTTATACTGCTGTAACACTTCCTGAACATTACGGGCAACGCCATAATGCTCATCGCCAACGATCCGCGGGTCAAGCATTCTGGATGTTGAATCGAGCGGGTCAACCGCTGGATAAATCCCCAGTTCGGCAATCTGACGTGACAACACGGTTGTCGCATCAAGGTGCGCAAATGATGTAGCAGGTGCCGGATCAGTCAAGTCATCGGCAGGAACATAAATCGCCTGCACAGATGTAATAGACCCCTTACGCGTGGTCGTAATCCGTTCCTGCAACGCGCCCATATCTGTTGCCAGTGTTGGCTGATATCCCACCGCTGATGGAATACGGCCAAGCAATGCTGACACTTCTGATCCGGCTTGCGTGAAGCGGAAAATATTATCAACAAAGAACAGCACATCCTGGCCTTCTTCGTCACGGAAATATTCAGCCAGCGTCAAACCGGTCAGAGCAACACGCGCACGCGCACCCGGAGGTTCGTTCATCTGGCCATAAACCAGCGCCGCTTTTGATCCTTCGCCATCTGTTTTGATAACACCGGATTCAACCATTTCATGATACAGATCGTTACCTTCACGCGTCCGCTCACCAACACCGGCGAAAACAGAATAACCACCATGAGCTTTCGCTACGTTGTTGATCAATTCCATAATAAGAACGGTTTTACCAACACCAGCACCGCCAAACAGACCAATTTTACCACCTTTGGCATATGGCGCTAGCAAATCCACAACCTTGATTCCGGTCACCAGAATCTCGGCTTCGGTGGACTGATCAATATATTCAGGCGCCGGACGGTGAATAGGGAATGTCAATTTTGATTTGACCGGCTCACCTTCGTCAACCGGCTCACCCACAACGTTAAGAATACGGCCAAGTGTTTCAGGGCCAACAGGAACGCGAATTGGCTCACCTGTGTCAACGGCTTCCTGTCCACGAACCAGACCTTCGGTTGAGTCCATGGCGATACAACGTACCGTCTGCTCACCCAGATGCTGTGCTACTTCCAGCACAAGTCTCTGCCCGTCATTTTCGGCATGAATAGCGTTAAGAATCTTTGGTAGTTCACCATCAAATTCAATATCGACAACAGCGCCGATAATCTGTGTCAGTCTACCTTTTGCTTTATTGGCCATGATACGATGCTCCAGCTTCCAGTTATTCGGGTTACAGCGCTTCTGCCCCAGAAATAATTTCAATCAATTCAGTCGTAATAGCGGCCTGACGGGAACGGTTATAAACCATAGTCAGACGATCAATCAGATCACCGGCATTACGGGTGGCGTTATCCATTGCAGTCATTCGGGCTGCCAGTTCGCTGGCAGAGCTTTCCAGAATAGCTGCATAGATTTGGGTGCTAAGATTGCGTGGTAGCAAGTCTTCCAGCACAGTCGCTTCGTCTGGCTCATACTCATATGGCGCGGCGGCCATATCGTCTGTTCCAGCGTCTACGTCTTGTTCAATTGTGATAGGTATCAACGTGTCAATCGTGACTTCCTGTGCGATAGCAGACACAAAGCGGTTATAGATAATCTGGCAACGGTCAAGATCACCATTTTCCAGCCGCTGAATAATGATATCAGAAATGCTGTCAATATCGGCAAATGATACCGACGTGCCTTGCACGCCTTCTTTGGTATCAACGATAATGTCATGAAACTCACGCTGTAACGCGTCTTTCGCTTTCCGGCCAACCATCAGCAATTCAACGGTTTTGCCTTCTTTGTTGAGGCTTTCGACCTGCCGTCTGGTGGAACGGATAATGCTACCGTTAAAGCCGCCGCATAATCCGCGATCAGCAGACAGAACAATCAAAAGCACACGGTTATCATTGCCCGTTCCAGCCAGTAATGCCGGTGCGGTTTCCGGTGACGCTTTGCTAGCCAGACTATTGATGATAGCTGACATGCGTGTGGAATATGGCCGTGATGCTTCGGCGTTTTCTTGTGCCCGGCGCAATTTAGCCGCCGCCACCATTTTCATGGCAGAGGTGATCTTTTGCGTCGACTTAACGCTTTTGATCCGGTTCTTTAAATCTTTCAAATTAGCCATTGGGCAAAATCCTGATTATTAAAGCACCGACCTATGCGAAACTCTTGGTGTAACCGTCAAGTTCGGCAACCAGCTTTTCTTTGGTTCCGTCGGATACGGCTTTTTCTTCGCGGATAGTCTTGAGAATAGCGGCACCAGCACCACGCATGTGATTAAGGAAGCCTTCTTCGAAACGACCAACATTTGATAATGCAATTTTATCAAGATATCCGTTCACACCGGCAAAGATGGAAACAACCTGTTCTTCCACGGGCATTGGTGAATATTGCGGCTGTTTCAGCAATTCGGTTAGACGCGCGCCACGATCCAGCAATTGTCTGGTTGAGGCATCCATGTCTGATGCAAACTGTGCAAACGCGGCCATTTCACGATACTGGGCCAGTTCCAGCTTAATTGAACCAGCTACCTGTTTCATGGCTTTAATCTGCGCGGCAGAACCCACCCGGCTAACCGATAGACCCACATTAACCGCTGGCCGGATACCCTGATAGAACAGATCTGTTTCAAGGAAAATCTGACCATCTGTAATTGAGATTACGTTGGTTGGAATAAAGGCTGATACGTCACCGCCCTGTGTTTCAATCACCGGCAATGCCGTCAATGAACCCAGACCGTTATTTTCGTTAAGCTTGGCGGCACGTTCTAGCAAACGTGAGTGCAGATAGAACACGTCACCCGGATAAGCTTCACGACCCGGAGGACGGCGAAGAAGCAGGGACATCTGACGATAGGCCACGGCTTGTTTGGATAGATCATCATAAACGATCACGGCATGCATGCCATTATCGCGGAAATATTCACCCATCGCGCAAGCGGTATATGGTGCAATAAACTGAAGCGGGGCTGGATCAGATGCGGTAGCCGCAACAACGATAGAATATTCCATCGCGCCGTTTTCTTCTAGCGTCCGAACAATCTGTGCCACTGTTGACCGTTTCTGGCCAATCGCAACATAAATACAGAACAGCTTATCCACATCGTTTTTGCCAGCCGCATCATTAGTTGCTTTCTGGTTAATAAACGCATCAATGGCAATAGCGGTTTTACCTGTCTGTCTGTCACCAATGATAAGCTCACGCTGGCCACGGCCAATCGGGATAAGGCTATCAATCGCCTTGAGGCCTGTCTGCATCGGCTCATGCACTGATTTCCGTGGCATAATTCCGGGGGCTTTGACTTCTACCCGGCGGCGTTCGCCACCTTCGATTGGGCCTTTGCCATCAATCGGGTTACCAAGACCGTCAACAACCCGTCCCAGCAATCCCTTGCCGGTTGGCACGTCAACAATAGCGCCTGTTCTGCGGACAATCGTGCCTTCGCTAATTTCGCGGTCATCACCGAAAATAACGATACCGACATTGTCGCTTTCGAGGTTTAGCGCCATGCCTTTGATGCCACCGTCAAATTCCACCATCTCACCGGCACGCACTTCATCAAGTCCGTATACTCTGGCGATACCATCACCAACCGATAATACGCGTCCAACTTCGGCGACTTCCGCCTCACTTCCGAAATTGGTGATTTGCTCTTTAATAATAGCTGAAATTTCAGCGGCGCGAATGTCCATTACCCAACACCCTTCATAGCGGCTTCTAGCCGGTTCAGTTTCGTTTTGATCGATGTATCAATCATGCGAGACCCGATGCGTACCACCAGACCACCAATCAGAGAAGGATCAACAGATGTTTCCAAGGCAATTTTATCACTCTTGGTCACGCTTGCAATTGCTTCCATGACGTCAGCCTGATGCGACGCATCAAGTGGAACGGCCGAGATGACTTCAGCAGAAATCTCACCCCGGCGTTTGGCCAGATCGGCCAAGAAACCCTTAATCATTTGTGGCAGGGCAAAAAGCCGGCCATTCATACATATTGTTCCAACAAACTTGACCATCAGATCATCTGCTCCGGCTTTTGCCAGAATAGACTTCATGATTTTAGCTTGATCATCACGGCTCATAGCAGAGGCCTTAATGACATCGCGCAGATCATCAGATGCGCCAATCATGGCATCCAGATCAGACAGATCACGGGCAATAATATCTATTTTGCCCATGGAATCAGCAAGCTCAAAAAGAGCTTTGACATATCGTTTGGCTAAACTAGCACTAGATGACATGGAGCGGTAATCCCCCGGCCAAAATGATTAGTAATTTTCTGGATGGCATATCCATCGATCACACAACCTGATTGTTATCAAAATACATATTGAGATGGTTGCTATCATAGGAAAAACCCTAAAGCAAGATCAATGCGTTAATTTTCCGCTATCAGCGGCAAAATGACCGCATTCTTTTTCCAGAAAATTAAAAAAAACCGGGATTATCGTCAAAAGAAACTCACCGGATCAATATCAACCTGACAATTGATGGCCGATGGAATGGTTATTCTGTCCAGCCACGATGAAATCACGCGTTGTAAGTTCACTTCACGGCTGGATTTGAGCAAGAATCGCACGCGATAGTTCCGGCGCAACAAACGCAAAGGGGCTGGTGCCGGCCCCAACAGAGTCACGCCTTCAAAATGTGGCCAGTCGTTAGCCATCTGTTTTGCCATCATCATCAATCGGGCTTCATCACGGCCAGACAGAATCACCGCGGCCAGACGGCCATATGGCGGCATGGCGGCTTCACTTCGCGCGGCTTTTTCGGCCGCAATAAAGCTCTCTCTATCGTCATGGATCAAACTTTGTAGCACCATCGCCTCTGGCATGGCGGTTTGCAAAAGCACCTGCCCCGGACGGCTCGCCCGACCAGCCCGGCCAGCGACTTGCGTTAACAGCTGCCAGCTTAGCTCACCACCGCGCAAATCCGCCCCGCCAAGCCCCAGATCAGCATCCACCACCCCAACCAGCGTTAAATCAGGGAAATGATGGCCTTTGGCAACCATCTGTGTGCCGATAATGATATCAATCTCATCATTATATACAGCGTTGAAAAACTGTTCGGCCAGCGCTGGTGTCGTAATCGCATCACTAGAAAAAATCCCTTGCCGCGCATCCGGAAACCGCAACTCGACTTCTTCTGATAATCGTTCGACCCCGGGGCCGCATGGCATGATCATGCCTTCGGTCTGGCAAGATGGGCAAACCGTTGGAAACCGGCTGTTATGACCGCAATGATGGCATCGCAATTCGCCTGCGGATTTATGCGTGACCAGCCATGCCGAACAGTTCGGACAGACAATACGTTCCCGACAAGACAGACAAAGCGACATCGGGGCGTAACCGCGGCGGTTCAGAAACAAAAGCACCTGTTCTTTTTTTTCCAGCGCCTTACCAATAGCATCAACCAGTGGCGGCGATAACCAGCGGCGGCGTTCTGCCGGTGTCTTGCCCAGATCAATCAGCTTGATATCCGGCATACCGGCCGATCCAAAACGTGAAAATAGCCGGATATGCTGATATTTGCCCTGTTCAACATTAACCAGCGATTCGAGGGATGGCGTTGCTGAGGAAAGAATCACCGGAATCCGGCTTAATCTGGCGCGTAGGACAGCCATATCCCGCGCATGATAGCGCACCCCTTCTTGCTGGCGATAGCTGAGCTCATGTTCTTCGTCCACCACAACAACACCGGGGTTACGAAACGGCAAAAATAACGCTGATCTGGCACCAGCCACTACCATCGGAGTGCCGCGTATCGCCTCACGCCAGACAGCGCGGCGACGGCTATCCCCCAACCCCGAATGCCATAGATGCGGGCGAAATCCAAATCGCTCATGGCATCGTGCCTCAAACGCTTGCGATAAGGCGATTTCCGGCAATAGTATCAGCGCTTGCCGTCCGGCTTTCAAAGCTTCTGCCACGGCTTCAAAATAAACCTCTGTTTTTCCTGATCCGGTCACGCCATCAAGCAGAAACGCCGTGTATTTCTGTTCCGCGACAGCATCGGCCAGTGTTTTTGCGGCGGCGGCCTGTTCAACGGTCAATTTCTGCTGGCGACCGCTGATCATGTTGCCATCGGCATGATATTGCTGATCATTATGCGGTTTAACCGGAACCGCCGCCAGCAAGCCGTCTTTGCACATGGCCTTAATCGTAGTGGCGGTGGCGCCTGTCAATTCACGAATAGCGGCCAGTGACTCCGGCATCATTCCGGACAGATTTTTGAGGATATTCTGTCGCCGGACGGTATTTGCCTGATCAGGGGTTGCCACCGCGTGATAGCCAATGGTCAAAGCATCCTGTTTCAATGCGGATGGCACGGAACTGGCCATTTTCAAAACCAGCCCCGGTTTTTCCAGATACCATTTGGCCACCCAATCCATAAATTGCCGCATGTCGGGGGTGAGATGATAATCAGCGTCATATGGCGTGACGGTTTTTAATGTCATACCGTTGATATCAGCATCATTAGCGGCACCAATAACCATGCCCACCACCTCACGTTTGCCCAGCGGCGTTGATACCAGCTGGCCAACACGCACCGGCGCATTTGCCCGATAGCTCAACGCCCCATCAATATGTGGTAGCGCGGTGGCCGGCACGACTTTAATCGGCGTATCTTTCGGGATATGGGCATCAATGGGTGACATGAATGGTTATGATTCTCAATCTGTGATTCTCAATTAATTTGTCTTTATCGTTATGGATGCAAGGCTAGCACTTTCTGTCGTCTTGGGCTAATATGCAATCCAGAAAATGGGTGACATCCTGATGAATACCCGCCGTCATTAACAGCCACAACAATAGCACGCACCAATAGTAATAGTGTAAATCGAAGGATACTGAACGCATGAAACTTTTTCTTGATACGGCCAATATAGACGAAATCAAAGCGCTTAAAGACACCGGATTCGTTGATGGCGTGACAACAAACCCGTCACTGATTGCAAAATCGGGACATGATCTGATGGATACTATCGCAGAAATTTGTGAACTAGTATCCGGCCCTGTTAGCGCCGAAGTCACCGCAACAGATGCAGATACCATGCTGAAAGAAGGTCTGAAACTGGCCGCTATTGCTGATAATGTGGCGGTCAAAGTGCCGCTAACCGAAGCCGGGCTCATGACATGCAAAACATTAAGCGATCAAGGCACAATGGTAAATGTGACGCTTTGTTTTTCGGCGGCACAGGCATTGCTGGCCGCAAAAGCAGGCGCAAAATTCATCTCGCCTTTTGTCGGTCGGCTTGATGATATCGGCAGTGACGGCATGACCCTGATTGAAGAAATTGTCACCATTTATGCCAATTATGACATGCCGACCGAGGTTCTGGTTGCATCGGTTCGCGGGGTTCAGCATGTGGTTGATGCGGCCATGATGGGCGCAGATGTTGCCACCGTTCCGCCGCAAGTCATATCAGCCATGTTCAAGCATCCGTTAACCGATAAAGGTCTGGCCGCGTTTCTTACCGATTGGGAAAAAACCGGACAGTCTATTCTTTAAATCCCCTGACTTGAGCTCATATGCGAATGACCGATACCGATAAAAACCGCATCATTGATTTAAATCATGCGCTGACATTAAAAGCGCATGAAGATATGCGTAACGTCAAACGCCAGCATAAAATGCTGATTGATAACAGCATGGCTAATCGGGATGCTATTTTGCGGCTCTATCATGCTGATCTGATTCTGCTGGCCGCCCATAGCCAGAATGATATCACAAATGCCATTGCCACTATTTTGCCAGATATTCTGGATGTGGCGGCAGCGCGGTTGATATCTACACCAGAAAGCGCATTTGCCAATGCCAGCCATGTTCATGTGACTCCCATGGATGCTTTTCATGAACTGACCTGCATGAATGGCATTTTTCTGGGGGCTGCTAATCCGGCTCAGCAAGCGATCTGTGCG
>JABIWM010000159.1 GCA_018701255.1 Alphaproteobacteria bacterium
CCTGCATACTAAGGCTATTATCACTGAGCTTCATGGGCGGCGACCGTTACTACCGGAAGTCTGGCTTCAGAAAATTATTGAGCTATTCGGTAAGGATATTCCCATTGTTCTGTTCGCACCATATGGGATGCGGCTTAATCAATCCTTGAGCAGTAAACGCTGGCAAAAATTCACTAATGGAGAATATCCCAAGATTTCATCCATTATTGCCTTACCGAAAGATATATATAGCAATGTTCTGTTCCATAGTGAGATATTGATATTCAATATCCCCGGTCTTGATCCGCATTATTTCTATCAACCTAGGATATAGCCATGTGAAAGCCACATGAATGATTAGCTTTCAATCAGCTTATTTTCAATGGCACGATTACGGACGGATAGCTGAAGTTTTTCAAAAGCGCGGGCTTCGATCTGGCGAATACGTTCACGGCTAACATTAAAACGTTGGGACAATTCTTCCAGTGTTAACGGCGTATCAGATAACCGTCTTGCCTTGATAATTTCTACCTCACGGGCGTTCAGTTCACCCATGGCCGCGACCAGCAATTGCCGGCGGCTATCATATTCTTCTGCTTCAGCAAAGGTTACTTCCTGATTTTCACTGTCGTCTTCTAGCCAGTCCAGCCATTCGCCGCCTTCGCTTTCGCCGCCAATAGTAGCGTTTAGCGAATGATCACCCGGCCCCAACCGCCGGTTCATATTGATTACTTCCATTTCCGGAACATCCAGCCGCTCAGCAATTTCAGTCACCTGCTCAGGCGCCATATCTCCATCATCAATCGCTTTAATCTCGCCTTTAATCCGGCGCAGATTGAAAAACAGTTTTTTCTGGGCTGCGGTTGTTCCGATTTTGACCAGCGACCATGACCGCAGAATATACTCCTGAATGCTTGCTCTGATCCACCACATCGCATAGGTGGATAGCCGGAATCCTTTTTCTGGCTCAAACCGTTTGACCGCATGCATCATGCCCAGATTGCCCTCAGCAATCAATTCTCCCATAGGCAGACCATAGCCGCGATAACCCATGGCGATTTTGGCCACAAGCCGCAAATGACTAGTCACCAGTTTATGGGCGGCTTCCAGATTGTCTTTATCTTTCCAGTCTTTGGCCAGTGTGTATTCTTCCTCGGCGGACAGCATGGGAAAGCGTTTAATCTGTTCCAGATAACGTGATAAATTGCCTTCGGGTGTTAAATTCCCGATCACAGATGGTAATTGCGCATCAGCCATGTTTCATCCTTTCTGTTATTTTTATATAGGATTGTTAATATCGAATTTAAAGACGGCAAAACTATGACAGTTTCCATCAACGTTAATTTAAGGTTTCATCTTGCCGCGATTGGTGATGCGTTCTTCTAGACCTTGTATCACATTCGCCATATCTGTTGGCAGAGGCGTATCAAACGCCATTGCCGCGCCAGTAACCGGATGATCAAATCCCAAATGGCTGGCATGGAGCGCTTGGCGCGGGAAAGCCCGAACAAAGGCTAATGTATCACGCAGGGCGTTATCCGGCATCTGCCCTGCACGCATGGCGCGGCCATAATTCGGATCACCAATAATGCCATGACCGATATGTGCCATATGAACCCTGATCTGATGGGTGCGTCCGGTTTCAAGCTCACATTCCACCACAGATGCTAATGGCGGTAATATCCGCTGAACCCGAACATGGGTTATGGCATGGCGGCCATTGGCATGAACCGCCATTTTCTTTCTGTCGCGGTTATTTCTGCCGATAGATGCGTCTATGGTCTGTTCACGGGATTTGACAATTCCCCAAGTCAGCGCGGTATAACGCCGGGTCAGATCATGTGCGGCAAACATGGAAGACAGGTTTTGATGGGCAATAGCGGTTTTCGCCGCCACCATGACACCGCTGGTATCTTTATCCAGCCGGTGCACAATTCCCGGCCGCTGTTCCCCGCCAATACCGGTCAGACTATCGCCGCAATGGGCAATAAGCGCGTTAACCAATGTCCCCTGCATGGAACCGGGTGCCGGATGCACCACCATGCCGGCCGCTTTGTTAATAATGACCAGATGATCATCTTCATACAGAATATCAAGCGGAATATCTTCGCCTTGCGGGATGGGCGCGATGGCTTCCGGTATGGTCAGAATATAAGTCACCCCCGGCTGGATGGAGGCAGACGGGTTGTTGATGACAACATCATTTGCCGTCACCATGCCGTCCAGCATTAATGCTTTTATCCGTGAGCGTGATAATCCGGCATAAGGCGATTGTTCAATGTTTTCTTCGGATTTGCTCAATTTCTGGCAAGTTTCGGATAGCCAGCGATCAATGCGATCTTGCGTCGCGTCCTCGGCTACGGTAAGTGTCAGTCTTGTTAATGTATCATTCATGTGAGGAAATATGCACCCTAGTGATCAAAATCGCCAGCCCGAAAATACAGATATTCCAACAGGCGATGATATGCCCTATACCGAACCTGCTTGGTTGAAGCCAGTAAAAACTGCGGTTAAGATCATGTCTTTACTGATTATTATTGGTATTGGATTGCTGTTTTATGGGCTAGCTACACAAATTGGCGGTGTGTCGGAAAATGCAGATCAGATAGCTAATATCAGCATGCCGGACACATCCACGCTAATCAGCATGACCGGTGCGGCGGATGGTGGAACTATCATGGCGTTTCAAGGTGCTAGTGGCGATATCACGGTGATAAAGCTATCGGCAGATCGGGAATCCATACAGGTAATGGCCAGATTAACGCCAGATGCGGCAACAGATTTTGTTTTAAATTAACGGGTTTAGAATAATCCGAGAATTGTTTGTTCTAGTGGAAAATCGCCTAATCCCTTGCCGCCATAGCCGGTTATGGATGGGAACAGATAAAACCGGATAACCAGCAAAACAAAACCGGCATATAATGACCGCAATTTTTCCGGTATTTCTCTGGGGCAGACGCGGTTTGCGGCATTGATCAGTGGGGTACTGGCCTGAACAAGCCAGCGCATAACAATAGCCCCGGAATTATCCGGAAGCGCAATACCAAGGAAAAACCGGCCAAGGCATATCCACATGGCCACCGCAAAGGCACTATCAAGCAATATATATCCAACAGGCCAGCCAAACATCACATTCTCCCCTTGCTATATCTATCCATAGCGCATCTGCCCTATTGTCGTCAAAAGAGAATAGAACATCAGCGAAACTATGGATAAACCCATGTTTTCGTGCTACATGATGGGGGATATCAATTTTTCAGAAGCATGAGGCGCAAAACCATGTCTAACCCCCAATATGTCTATACGATGAGCCGATTGAGCAAAGCATGGCCCGGCGGTAAAGAAGTTCTGAAAAATGTATCTCTATCCTTTTTGCCCGGTGCGAAAATTGGCGTATTAGGGATCAACGGCGCGGGTAAATCCACGTTATTGCGTATCATGGCCGGTATCGAAACCGAATATCAGGGTGACGCATGGGCGGCGGATGGACTCAAAGTTGGATATCTGGCCCAAGAACCTGAGCTGGATAATAGCCTCAATGTGCTGGATAACGTCATGCTTGGCATGGGTGAGAAAAAACAGCTAATCGACCGTTTCAACGCCATTAGCGCCCGATTTGGCGAAGAAATGAGCGATGATGAAATGAATGCACTGATCGAAGAACAGGGTGAGTTGCAGGAAAAAATTGATGCCGCTGATGCGTGGGATTTGGAACGTAAAGCGGCGATTGCCATGGATGCTTTGCGGCTGCCGCCATCTGACTGGGAAGTGACCAATCTTTCTGGTGGGGAAAAACGCCGTGTGGCGCTATGCCAGTTGTTATTGAGCGCGCCGGATATGTTGTTGCTGGATGAACCGACAAACCATCTGGACGCGGAATCCGTTGCATGGCTTCAGCGGTTTTTAAAAGATTTTGCCGGAACGGTTGTCACCATTACCCATGATCGCTATTTCCTTGATGAAGTGGCTGGCTGGATTCTGGAACTTGACCGGGGGCAGGGTATCCCGTTTGAAGGCAATTATTCCAGCTGGCTGGAACAGAAACAGAAACGTCTGCAACAGGAAGGCCGGAGCGAAGAAGCCAGAATCAAAACGCTGGCACGCGAGCTGGAATGGGTGCGTTCAGCACCAAAAGCGCGGCAGGCGAAATCCAAAGCCCGTCTTACTGCTTATGAGCAATTGCTGGACCAGCAACATGAAAGCGTTAGCGAGACAGCAAAGATCAGCATCCCGCCGGGGCCCAGACTGGGTAATATTGTTCTGGAAGGACAACATATTTCTAAGGCATTTGGCGAAAAATTGCTGATTGATGATCTGGATTTCCGGCTTCCACCCGGCGGAATTGTCGGGGTTGTTGGCCCTAACGGTGCTGGTAAAACAACGTTATTCCGGATGATCACTGAGCAGGATAAACCCGATCAGGGTGAGCTGAAAATTGGCGAAACGGTTGTTATGGCATATGTGGATCAATCGCGTGATGCCTTGCCTGATGATAAAACGGTCTGGGAAGTGATCTCAGACGGACTTGATGAGATTACTCTGGGCAAGCGGACAGTGTCATCCCGTGCCTATGTCGGGCAATTTAATTTCAAAGGCGGGGATCAGCAAAAGCGCGTAGGGCAGTTATCGGGCGGTGAGCGAAACCGTGTGCATCTGGCCAGAATGTTGAAATCCGGCTGTAACTTATTGCTTCTTGATGAACCAACCAATGATCTGGATGTTGATACCTTGCGGTCACTCGAAGACGCGTTGCTGGAATTCGGCGGCTGTGCCGTTGTGATTACCCACGACCGGTGGTTCCTTGACCGAATTGCTACCCATATCCTTGCCTTTGAGGGTGATAGCCATGTGGAATGGTTTGAAGGAAACTGGCAGGCCTATGAAGAAGACAAAAAACGCCGTCAGGGGGCAGAAGCGGATCAGCCAACCCGTATTAAATACAAACCGATAGCGCGCTAGTTTTCTAACCGTGCCTGTTTGAGCTCAATGCTGCGTTTTTCCAGCAGATCATTAAGCGCATCCAGACTTCCCTTGTTCTGGCGGATAACGGCCATATTCTCATCTTTCTGGGTGAGCAGCATGGATACGTTTTCAAAGCTCAGATCAAAAATATATAGCTCTTGTCCGGCGGTATCGCTAATGCGCCACGATACCACAGCATCCGGATATTGACCGGTTGTGTCATGAACCATGCCATTAACGATAATCCAGTTCTCGCCCTTTTTTTCGGCTGACTGGAACCGGTATTCCAGGCTCCGGAAATAATCAAAATTATTCGCCGCCTGTTCAACGATTACCTCACGAAAAGTAATCAGGAAACGGTGTTTCTGTTCGTCTGTTGCTTTGCGCCAATAGGGGCCGATAGAAAAACTGGCCAGAGTTTCGTATTTAAAATAACGATTAATAATCTGATCTGCTTGTACATATATTTCATCTTGGGTGATGCTATTTGCGGCTATGTCCTGAATCTCGAATATCAGATTTTCGACCATTTCGGCAGCGGCCTGCGTTCGGTCTGTTTCTGTTTCACTAGCATAGGAATGGCTGGCCAGCACCGATAGCATGGCAACAGCAATCACCCCGGCCATCACGGCATGATGATACACGCGCGAAACAGAAATCAATCTATTCGGTTGTTTCAATGAAGCTATCAAAAACATCTTCTTTATCCTCATTCGCGTGATTTTTATCAGCATGATCATATTGCAGATAAATCGAACGTATTCTGGCGTAAGAATCAAGCGATTGGTATTTAATATCATTAATATATTCAAAATTATTACCGCGAAATGTCACAATGCGAACCGGTGTATTGACGGCAGATATATTTGCCGCCGCCGGTGTTGACGCAAAACGAAACGGATTGGTCAAACTGTCAACAACCCATCCGGTATGGCTCCGGACTGTGCCGGGGCCAATTAACGGCAAGACAATATAAGACCCATGACCAGCTTGATAATATTCTAGCGTATCATCAAAATTGGTAGAACGTGGTGTGTCCACATCATCGGTTAAATCAACAAGTCCTAATGTAAGACCATTGATCAGAAACTCGAATGTACCAAGGGCGGCATTTTCCATATCACCTTGCATGGAGGAATTGACGGTTGTCGAAGGCAGGCTAGTCCATTGTGTAAAATTGGTCAGCATCACCTGTCCCTGACCTGGCAATTGCCGATACCCCCTAGCCGCCGGTTCAACAATAAAATCATCCAATGTCATATTGAATTCGTGAACATTGCGGTTAGTTCTCTCATAAGGATCGCGGGATTCGGTCAATTCATCATATGGCGGCGTGGCACAACCAGCCAGCAGGCACATCGGTGCACCAACGATTAGACCCATCATAAATATACGCATATATGTCATCATGCGGTAATATTATGTTAAGTTGATAAAAAAACAAAGTCATTAGCCAGAAATCACGGAAAAGCCATGATCACAGCAGAAATTTCATACAGCTGATCTATCCATTGCCGCGCCTTCATGGTAGGAATCGAACATGCAGAATGATCTCTTCCAAACATCAGCGTCTTCTGATCAATCGCCGTGGCTAGACGGATTGAATGATCCCCAGAAAAAGGCCGTTCAGCATCTGGATGGGCCGTTGTTAGTGCTTTCGGGGGCAGGCACCGGCAAGACGCGAGTATTAACCAGCAGGCTGGCCAATTTAATTGCGACTGGCCGTGCAAAGCCGTGGAATATTCTGGCGGTAACATTCACCAATAAAGCCGCGCGTGAGATGAAAGAACGCGTTGCCGCCATGATTGGCCCTATGGTGGATCAAGTCTGGTTCGGGACGTTTCATGCTCTGGCCGCAAAAATATTACGCCGGCATGCTGAAACGGTCGGGCTAAAATCCAATTTCACGATTCTTGATACCGATGATCAGTTGCGATTGATAAAACAGGTGATGGAATTAAACGGCATTGATCCCAAACGCCATCCGCCGCGTATGGTTCTGGCGATGATTAGCCGCTGGAAAGATAAAGGTCTGACCCATGATAAAGTCAGCCTTGCCGATGCCAGCAATCTGATTGAAGGCAATGGAGCAGATATCTATCAGCAATATCAACAGCGTCTGAGCGATTTGAATGCCTGTGATTTTGGTGATCTTCTGCTTCACAATCTGACTATTTTCAATACCCATCCGGATATTCTGGCGGATTACCATCACCGCATTACCCATGTCATGGTGGATGAGTATCAGGACACTAACGTGGCGCAATATCTCTGGCTTAGTCTGTTGTCGCAAAAATCGCGCAATCTGTGTTGTGTTGGTGATGATGATCAATCCATTTACGGCTGGCGCGGGGCAGAAGTCACAAATATGTTGCGGTTTTCAGAAATATATCCCGAAGCCGAAACCGTAAGGCTGGAAGAAAATTATCGATCTACCGGTCATATCCTTGGTGCCGCGTCAGGCTTGATTGCCCATAACGAAAGCCGGTTGGGGAAAACGCTATTTACCGATGATGCCCATGGTGAAAAAGTCCGCATTCACGGGTTCTGGGATGGCGCGAGTGAGGCAAGGGCGGTGGCAGACCGTATCGCGTCACTGCAACGACATGGTGAGTTTTCGCCAGATCAGATGGCGGTTCTGGTGCGGGCAGGATACCAAACCCGTGAGTTCGAAGAGGTGTTTATCAAGCTGGGTATTCCCTATCGGGTGATAGGTGCTAAATTCTATGAACGTCAGGAAATCCGCGATGCTATTGCCTATTTGCGGTTGATTATCCAGCCCGCCGATGATCTGGCCTTTGAGCGCATTATTAATACGCCAACCCGTGGATTGGGGGCAAAAACCGTTAGTCTGCTGCGTGACGCGAGCCGGGAACAGGGGCTGCCCATGCTGGCGACTGCTGAAAATATGCTGGCCGGTACGACACTAAAATCCGCCGCCCGCAATAGCCTTAGCCAGTTTGTTAATATGGTGCTGCATTGGCGCGGCTTGCTGGATCAAATGCCGCATACGGAACTGGCTATGCAGGTGCTGGATTCGTCCGGTTATACCGCCATGTGGCAAAAAGAAAAAACGCCAGATGCAGAAGGCCGACTGGAAAATCTGAAAGAACTGATCACGGCGATGGATGGGTTTGATAATCTGCAAGGATTTCTGGAACACATTTCGCTGGTCATGGATGGTGATAACAACAACAGGGGCGGTGAAGTGATGCTGATGACGCTTCATGCCGCCAAAGGGCTGGAGTTTAATGTTGTGTTTCTGCCATGCTGGGAAGAAGGCGCGTTTCCATCACAGCGCACACTGGATGAAAAAGGCGCCGCTGGCCTAGAAGAAGAACGCCGATTAGCCTATGTCGGTATCACGCGCGCACGAAAACAGCTTTATATTTCGTTTGCATCCAGCCGCCGCGTTCATGGGTTATGGCAAAGCGGAATTCCATCAAGGTTTCTGGCCGAATTACCCGAAGAACATCTGGTCGAAGAAACCGAACAGGGCATGGCACCCGGTACCGCAAAGCCAGTGACATTTGATAATATGCCCATACCATCAGCGGCTGGCGGTTATGGCCCCGGCTGGACACGGTTGCGCGAACGCCGGCAAACCGGTTTTGTACCATCCAGAGCACCAGCGGAAAATAAAGCCGGTTTGACCGGTATAAGTGATTATGTCATCGGGGATAGAGTGTTTCATCTCAAATTCGGTAATGGCAATGTGGTTTCCGTTGAGGGTGATAAGCTGACCATTGCCTTTGATAAAGCCGGCGAGAAAAAACTGGTTGCCAGTTTTGTTGAACGCGCAGGAAAGCAGTAATTATGAGCATCTGGCAAGTCACATTAAA
>JABIWM010000004.1 GCA_018701255.1 Alphaproteobacteria bacterium
CCATGCGGTATTAAGCGCGGTATCAGTCGCTTGGGTTCTGGCCAGATTACCAGTAGCCGCGCTTGCTTCGGCATGATGATTATCAATAAGAAACGCATCTGATAAGCACGCCTCGTCTGCCCATACCGGAAAAGACCATGCCATAATCCACACCATCAGGCTGATAATGATGCTGTTTGATGTTTTCTCTTTGACCGACATTTCGATACCTTCTATGACTATCTAAAGTTTTATAACTATATACCGTTTCTTCATCTAGTGGAGGTTAACATATCTGACACGCGGAAAACAGCAGGCATGACATATCGTGATGCCGGCGTTGATATAGATGCTGGCGATGCGCTGGTCAATCGGATTTCAGGCGATGCCAAAAGAACACGCCGCGCCGGAGCAGATGGCTCACTTGGCGGGTTTGGCGCTTTATTTGATCTTAAAGCGGCGGGATTTACCGATCCTATTCTTGTGGCCGCTACCGATGGCGTTGGCACCAAGCTGGAACTGGCCAGACAGGCACAGCAATATCGCGGACTTGGGATTGATCTGGTGGCTATGTGCGCGAATGATATTCTGGCACAGGGCGCGGCACCGCTATTTTTCCTTGATTACTATGCCACAGGCGCATTAGACAGCGATCAGGCGGCTGATGTGATTGCCGGTATTGCTGATGGATGTTTGCTGGCTGGCGCGGCGCTAATTGGTGGTGAAACCGCAGAAATGCCCGGTGTTTATCCGGATGGCGGCTTTGATCTGGCCGGATTTTGCGTTGGCGCGGCTGAACGTGGCGGATTGCTGGATCATGGTAAAACCGCCGCCGGACAGATGGCTATCGCCATTTCATCCAGTGGCGTTCATTCCAACGGGTATTCGCTGGTGCGGCGGATACTGGAACGCGCCGGATTAACGCCAGCTGATCAGGCGCCATTTGCACCGGATCAAACCATTGCTGATGCTTTTCTAGCGCCAACAACGATTTACACGCAAGCAGTGATGCCGCTGATCCGTGACCATATGGCAACATCAATTGCCCATATCACAGGTGGCGGGTTGGTCGAAAATCCGCAACGGGTATTTGCCGATCATCTGGCGCTGGATATAGACATGCAAAGCTGGGCGTTACCGCCGTTATTTTCATGGATGCAGGATATTGGCCAGATTGACGACAGAGAATTGCTCCGTACCTTTAATTGCGGCATTGGCATGATTGTCACGGTTGACGCGGATGCTTGTGATCAAGCGATTGATATGATTACCGCCGCCGGATATACGGCATGGCCAGTTGGCCAGCTGAGCGAACGCGGTGATGCGGCGCCGGTACGGTTCCACCATCTGGAACACTGGCAGAAAGCGTAGATCATGCTCAGGCTTGCGGTTCTGATATCTGGACGCGGCAGTAATATGCAGGCGTTGATTGACTACACATCACAAGCCGATGTTCCGGCCAGTATTGTTGCCGTCATTGCCGATAATCCCGCCGAAGGATGTGATATTGCCGCCGCCGCCAATATTCCGGCCAGCATCATAAATAAATCGGATTTTGAAAACAAAGCTGGATTTGAACAGGCGCTGGCCGATTACATTGATCCGCTGAATGTTGATCTGATCTGTCTGGCCGGATTCATGTCGGTGTTATCAGCGGATTTCTGTCAACGCTATCATGGGCAGATCATTAATATCCATCCGTCACTTCTGCCGGCTTATAAAGGGCTTGATACCCATCAACGCGCCATAAATGATCAAGCCAGTTTGCATGGATGCAGCGTTCACATTGTCACCGCACAAATTGATGCCGGCACGATATTAGCGCAAAAATCTGTTGCTGTTCATGCCGATGACACAAAAGACACGCTAGCGGCAAGAGTGCTGGCGGAGGAACATGTGATCTATCCCATGGTGGTAGGTGCATTCGCGGCGGGATTGTTGACGCTTGAGCGTCGTAATAATCACATCACGCCCATAATCACATCAGGCATTTTACCCGGCATCATAGACGGACAACGCCACCTTGCCTGGCCAATGGTGGAAAAATAGACGCATAATCTGGTTATGGTGACATTTTAGGTGCAAAATCTGTTGAGTTTGCTAAATTGGTGGCTGGAAAATCAAGGGGGATATTATGGATACTTCAAATCTGGACAGTCAGGAAAAACAAAATCTGGAAATGTATAAAGGCTTCATGGGCTTTATGCGTAATAGCGCCATTGTGGTTTCTGTTATTTTAATTCTGATGGCGTATTTCCTGCTGTAAAATAGCTAAAAAATACATTAAAAAGGGGGCGATATGCCCCCTTTTTCTTTATTCTGTTTGCATATGATGCGGCGGTATTAGCCGACAATTTCATTAGCGGCGAAAAAGAAATCAATCTCAATCCCTGCATTTTCCAGACTGTCTGAACCATGAGCAGAATTAGCTTCGATGCTTTCGGCAAAATCTTTACGGATTGTACCAGCTTCGGCATCTGCAGGATTAGTTGCGCCCATAATCTCACGGTTGCGGGCAACGGCATTTTCGCCTTCAAGTACCTGTACAACAACCGGGCCAGAGATCATGAATGACACCAAATCATTGAAAAATGGGCGTTCTTTATGAACACCGTAGAATCCTTCGGCCTGTTCGCGTGTCATGTGAATGCGTTTTTGTGCAACAACACGCAAACCGCCTTCTTCTAGTCTGGCGATAATAGCACCAGTCAGATTGCGGCGTGTTGCGTCAGGCTTAATAATAGAAAACGTACGTTCGAGAGCCATGGGGCATCCTTTCGATAGATGGGAATAGCGGTTAATCTGTGCCTTATAGGAAAGCCTATCCGCAAAGGCAAGATAATTAACCCAAAGCTTAGAACTTTTTAACCCAGCCCTTTTGGTCATCCTGCTCAAAATAGCTTAAATCATGGTTATCTTCGCGCCATGATTTCCATGACGTTCGCGCCGCATTAAGGCTGTCATCATTGCGGCCATCAAAGACAATAAACATACGCCCATTGGCATGGGCCAGCATCTGTTCCGATGGCATCTGGCCGGCCACATAAAACCGGAACATATCTGCATCATGCTGATCGGATTCGTCGGCCATGATCCAGATGGGGCAGTCCGATTTATCCATATGTTGATCATCACGGCCAACAATACCATGAGGAAGCCAGCTATCCGGTTTCTGTGTCCAGATATGCTGGCTAAGGTCATTATGAATATGTTCTGGCGCAATAATTTCGGCTTTATTGCCGCTATCGTAAGTCTTTTGCAATAACGGCGGCAGAACATCCTCAACCGGCCGTGATTGCAATTGATAGAATGCGATTTGCGCCACGCCTGTCCCCTATTTGGCGGATGGTTGAAAATGTTCGGCCAGATGCGTAAGCAATTTGACCCCGTATCCAGTACCGCCTGCTGGCGTGGTTGGCTTGGCTTTATCCGACCATGCCATTCCAGCAATATCCAGATGCGCCCAAGGCGTGTCATTTTCAACGAACCGTTCCAGAAAACACGCCGCCGTAACAGAACCACCATAACGGCCACCGATATTTTTCATATCAGCAATTTTGGAGTTGATCAGCTTATGGTAATCCGCCCCTAATGGCATCCGCCATGTATGCTCACCCGTGGCAGAAGCAGAAGTTTCAATCGCTTTAGCCAGCGCATCCTGATTAGAAAACAATCCCGATTGCACCATGCCCAGCGAAACCAGTATAGCACCAGTCAGCGTGGCCAGATCAACCATGGCGGCAGGTTTGAAATGGTGTTGTGCATATGTCATGACATCAGCCAGCACCAACCGGCCTTCGGCATCGGTATTGATAATCTCAACCGTCTGGCCAGACATGGACGTAACCACATCACCCGGTTTAATGGCCTTACCATCCGGCATGTTTTCAACTAGCCCCACCAGCCCGATCACATTACGTTTAATGCCCGCCCCAGCGATAGCACGCATAGCACCAACAACAGCAGCCGAACCGCCCATATCCCATTTCATGTCTTCCATGCCGCCAGCCGGTTTGATGGATATACCGCCAGTATCAAAACATACGCCTTTACCAATCAACGCCAGCGGAGCTTCTGTGCCGCCACCATTCCAGCGCATCACCACCATGCGCGATTCTCGCTCACTGCCCTGCCCGACGGATAAAAGCAACTTCATGCCCTGTTCTGCCATTTGCGCTTCATCAAGGACAGTCACCTCAATCCCGACATCGGATAAGCTCTTGCACCGGTCAGCATATTCAGCCGGATACAGCACATTCGACGGCTCACTCACCAGATCACGGGCAAGAAACACACCTTCGGCTATGCCAGCATGACGGGTATAGGCAGCGGCCACAGCATCCTTATCATCAACAGCGATATTCAGGGTCGACATAACTGGTTTTGCCGCCTTGCCTTTGGTGAAATATCTGGAAAAATGATATCCGGCCAGATGCGCACCATGGGCAACGCTGGCCATCCAGTCCGGTGACATGTCTGATACATGCAAAGTGGCATGTTTGAGCTTGGATCGGCTAAGTGCCGATGCGACATAGCCGCCCAGATGTTCCGTATCCGTGCCTATATCAACGGAAGCCCCTGATCCAACCAGAATCACTGTTCCTTCGGCGGCTCGGATAATGATATCTTCACCTGCGCCCGCTTTAAACTCGGCTTCTGTCATAGCGCGGGTGATAGCTCCAGACAGGCTTTTATCCAGCGCAATGCCAGCGCTATCTAGCGTGGCGGCATCATCTTTGCCAGATACCAGAAGAATAACAGGATAGGCTGGGGCATCATGCTTTGCGGTAAATTGTATCGTTATCCTAGAAGTCATAAAAAAATCCTTACTTATTTGGGTTGTTTTTTGATAAGTTGGCTACTGATAATATTGTGGATAGAACATGAAATTGCAACGGCAAGATCATATCTCGCCAGATTAGCTACTTTAAATTAAGGTTTATTAAGCAGAATGGTACTCACCTGGTATATATTTCGGCAATGTTTTGTCACATTAGTCATGACCAGCATAGCTATTATCGGCATTGTATGGCTTGGCCAGACATTACGGCTGATCGAATTACTAGTCAATAAAGGCGCGTTATTCATTGATTTTGTCAATGTTACCATGGCGGCTATTCCGTTCTGGTTGCTCATCATTCTTCCGATTAGTGCGGCGATTGCCACATCAATCGTATTATCACGCATGCAACAGGACAAAGAGCTTATCGCCATAACAGCGGCAGGTGTATCACCAATACGAATTGGATTGGGGCCTTTGCTGATGGGCGCCGTCATCACTATATTTCTCATCCTCAATTCGGCGTTCTTTATTCCAATGACATATAGTTATTACAAAACTGTCATGGCTAATCTGCGCGCCGCCGCCCCCATCGTCATTCTGCAAGCCGGGGTGTTTACCGATATTAATAAAGGTCTGACGATTTATATTAACGATAAAGAAAGCGAGAACGTCTTTCGGGATATTTTCATTCATGATAACCGGAATAAAAATACCACGATTGAAATTCATGCCGAAAAAGCCACCGTTACCCTTGGCCAACAGGAACCTGTTATATATCTGTTTAATGGGATCAGAATCGAGTTTTCAGATACATCTGAAAAAGCTGTTATCCTTGAGTTCGATACTTATCAGCTCAATATTATCGAGAATACTTCTGCAACAGGAAACCGGCCAAAAGATTATAATGAAATGTCTATCGGCGAGCTGTTATTTGCAGATATAGGATCAAATCAATATCAGAAAGAAATGCGCGCCGAAGGCCATTTCCGCATAACCGCACCATTGATTGGCATGACGCTGATCATGATGGTTTTGATGGTATTCATGCGTAGCCGTTATCAACGATCACATTACTGGACACAAATCGGCATTATCACCGTTTTGACTTTGTTTACCGAAGTCGCGCTTATGACTGCCCGTAGTCTGACCGTTTCAATCCCTTCATTATTTCCTTTGATGTATGCGGTTATTTTGTTGCCTTTGATTATCGGCTATATTCTGATCTGGCAACCATGGATAGGAAAGGCAGAAGCCATATGAACAGGTTTGGCTGGTCACGCATTTTGTCTATGTATTTGTTTCGGCATGCTCTTATCCATATTCTACTGACATGGATCGTGCTTGCGCTGGTAGTCAATCTGATTGATACAGCGGAATTATTACGGCGTAGCGCGAATAAAGAGGCGATGTCGTCCGTAACAGCAATGTCTATGGCCTTTTTGAAATTTCCATCCAGCCTGCCTTTTCTTTTACCCTTTGCGGTCATGTTTGGCTCTTTGATCAGTTTTTACAAATTAAGCCACAAGAATGAAATTATTGTTGCGCGTTCTGCCGGTCTGCCGGTTAGCAAGATTATCATTGGCCCTGTGTTATGCGCTTTCATGCTAAGTCTGGTTATGCTGTTTGTTATTGATCCTATTTCTTCGGCGACAAACAACCGGTTTGCGGCATTAGAAGAACAGAATTTTGGCTCGTCCAGCCGCAATTTATCCGTATCAACAGAAGGCATCTGGCTCAAAGATAATTTTTCAGGACAGAATATTATCATCAGCGGAAGCCGTTTAGATCAAACGACGCTCACCATGGAAGATGGGGAATTATACCGGTTTGATAAAAATAATGCATGGGTATCGCATTATCTGCCTGATCAGTTATGGTTTGAAAATAACCGCTGGCAGCTAAAAGGCGGCAAAGTTCTGCTTAATGATGGCACGATTAATGCGCTTGATAGCATGACCTT
This sequence comes from Alphaproteobacteria bacterium, assembly GCA_018701255.1. Lineage (GTDB taxonomy): Bacteria > Pseudomonadota > Alphaproteobacteria > Puniceispirillales > UBA1172 > UBA12202. The sequence continues at coordinate 6,723 of JABIWM010000004.1, forward strand.
TCCTTCATCGCTTAACGCCGCTGATTTGACCAATTCAAACAAGAAACCGGAAACCATTTCGTTGATCAAATTATGGAGCTATATTGGAGTATTAGAAGACGCAGGTCTTAATAGTCTTGGGCATCGGTCGTATTTTTATTATCAGCTATCGCTTCCTATTGTTTTAATTGGAATGATTATGATTGCAGGGCATCATGGTCTCACCTACAAAGGACGGAAGAAACGGTTAAGTATTATCATGGTTGCCATGATTTCAGCGCTTGGATTTTATCTGTTCAAAGATATTATGTATGTGTTTGGAACGTCTGGTCGCCTGCCGCCTATTATTGCTGGGCTGGCACCCGGATGTATTGTTACACTGGTCGGACTAGGGTCTTTAATGAAAGCTGACCAGAACGCGTAAATATAGGAAAACACATGTCAAGATTTTTGCCATTATCCCGCGCTTTACTCATCAGTGTTGTTATGCTGATGCTTTCCAGCATGTCAAGTTTTGCCACAGTGATTGAGGTTGTCGCCACCGTTGATGGTGTTCCTATCACCAGCCATGAGCTGAATGAACGGCGCAACATGCTGATCAAAACAACTGGTCTGACAATGACGTCCGAAAATACGGCACAGATCAATCGGGATGTGTTGCAAATGCTGATCGATGATCAGATCAAGATTAGCGCCGGCAGCAAAGTGCTTGGCAATCGGATGCAAACGGTTGAGGAAAACGCTGACAGTCTGGTCAATCAAACATTTTCCCAGAATGGCGAAAACCCGAATGATGTTCTGCGTGAGCTGAATATTCCACGGGAAATTATCCGCCATAAATTCAAGGCTGATATTCTGTGGGCGTCCATTATCAATAACCGTTTTGAAGGACAGTTTGCCAATGCCAGAGCAGAAGCAGAAATACAGCGTAGCCAGCTTGAGCAAAACCTAAATGAGCCACATATCAATCTGGATGAAATTGTTCTGCTACCGGAACCGGGCAGAAATTATGCCGCTACCATAAATCTGGCCAGCCAGATGGTAAATGCTATCCGTCAAGGTGCCGATTTTAGCAGAATTGCCCAACAGTATTCCGCATCCGGAAGCGCCAAGACTGGTGGTAATATTGGCTGGATACTTGTTAGTAATCTTGATCAGGAATTGGCTCAGACTATCATGCCATTACAACCCGGCGATATCACCGACCCTATTGATCGTGATGGCGCTATCGTAATCTACAAGCTAAGTGGTAAGCGCGAAAACGGGATGGCTGACCCGATGGAGGCGCAAATCTCATTAACTCGTGTGCTTTACCCTCTGGATATAAACGATGATGCCACCCGACTGGAAACAGCGGCAAAAATCAAACGAAACACCAAAGATATTTCAACTTGCGAAGAGCTGGAAAAGCTACATATATCATATGGCTCAGAGCAGGCGTTTAATCTGGGGATATTACCGCTTTATAGCCTTGCTCCGGATTTGCGGGATATGATTGCGCCGCTGGATAAGGGTGAGATCAGCGAAGTGATCGCATATAAAGAAGGCATGGCAGCGTTTATGGTTTGCGATAAACAGGCACCGCAAATTAACCTGCCTGATCTTGATACCCTAGAGCTGAATGTGAAAAATCGTTATTTTTCTGTTCTATCGTCACGTTATCTAAATCAGCTACGGCGTGAAGCGGTTATTGATATCCGGAAAAACTTTTGATGAATGATCCTCTGGTTCTTATTACCCCCGGCGAGCCTGCGGGTATTGGCGCCGAATGCCTGATCAAGGCGGTTGCACATGGGCATAACAATCTGATCACGATTGATGATCCTGACCGGTTGACCAGATTAGCGGCGGCAGGCGGCTATACGCTGGATTGTTCTATCATAGAAAATAAAGCCGCTATTGCAGATATCCCGCAACAATCCCGCCCGCATCATTTGAATGTCATACCAGTTACATGGCCGGATGCCGTTATTGCCGGTCAGCCATCTGCTGTAAATGCGGCGCAAGTGATTGATGCTATTCGTGATGCCGTTGTTATGGCTACATCCGGTCAGATTGATGCGATTGTGACAAACCCCATTCAGAAAGCAACGCTTCATCAGGCCGGATTTAGCTATCCCGGCCATACCGAATATCTGGCCGCGCTAGATAGTAATCCGGACGCATATCCGGTGATGATGCTGGCAAATGCCATGCTTCGCGTGGTTCCACTAACCATCCACATGCCGCTAAAAGATATTTTTGATCACATCACACCGGCGCTAATTATGCGTACCGTCCGCATCATGGCGCAGGATATGACATCGCATTTCGGGATAGAAAATCCGCGCATTGCCGTTGCCGGACTAAATCCCCATGCCGGCGAAGATGGTATGCTAGGTGATGAGGAACAGACCATCATTGCTCCGGCTATTGCGGCATTACAAGCCGAAGGATTGGATATCACCGGCCCCTATTCTGCCGATACCCTGTTTTTTGAGGATAAACGTGCAAGTTATGACGCGGTTCTGACCATGTATCATGATCAGGCTTTGATCCCTGTCAAAACGCTGGATTTCCATCATGGCGTTAATACCACGCTGGGGTTGAGTTTTATCAGAACATCACCTGACCACGGCACCGCGCTGGATCAGGCCGGACAATTTACCGCCAGACCGGACAGCCTGATCGCCGCCATTGCGCTGGCACAATCCATGGCGCAATCCATGGCACAACATAAAGCGCGTAAATCTATGGATACGGATACATCAGCATGACAATTGAAACGGATATCGCGGCGCTCCCTCCGCTGAAAGACATTATCCGCGAGCATAAGCTGGATGCGCGGCGTAAACTTGGGCAGAATTTTCTGCTTGATCTTAATCTGACCGGACGAATTGCCCGCGAAGCCATGATCAATCCGGATCAGACCGTGATTGAGATTGGCCCCGGCCCCGGCGGATTAACCCGCGCTATTTTAATGACTGGCGCAAAACAGGTCATTGCTATTGAAAAAGACCCGCGCGCTATCGCCGCGCTCCAACCACTGGTGGAAGCAAGTCAAGGCAGGCTCCGGATTATTGAGGGCGACGCGCTTGATATATCTGTTCATGAATATGGCTCGCCTGATCAACCTGTTCAGATTATTGCCAATCTGCCATATAATATTGCAACGCCATTATTAATAGGATGGCTGGATCATATTAGCCATTTTTCATCACTGACATTAATGTTCCAGCGTGAAGTAGCCGAACGCATAGCTGCCAGCCCGAATACTGGCGCATTTGGCCGTTTAAGTATTATTTGTCAATGGCTTACCGAAACACGGCATTGTTTTGATATACCGCCATCTGCCTTTGTTCCACCGCCGAAAGTCACATCAAGCGTGGTGCGGTTAGTGCCGCGACAAGCGCCATTATTTCCGGCAAAGCAGGACACGTTACAGCATGTTGCCAAGACCGCATTTAATCAGCGGCGTAAAATGCTCCGCGCATCTTTGAAATCACTGGGTGGTCAGCAATTGCTAGATCAAGCCGGTATAAGCGGCGAAAAACGTCCCGAACAGCTTGATATTCCGGATTTCTGCGCCATTGCCAATGCGCTGGATAATCAGAAAAATTAATAGCCAGCTTGCAGATTCCGGACAAAATCTGTCAATCCGTTCAAGCGATAACGGCGGCGGCGTTCAGCCATAAGAATAGCGTGAATCTGTTTTACTGATTCTTCCAGATCATGATTAATAATAATATAATCATATTCCGGAAAATGGCTCAGCTCATCGGCGGCTTTTGACATGCGCTTGGCGACTTCCTGATCCGTATCCTGATTGCGCTTTTTCAGCCGGATTTCCAGTTCCCGATAGGATGGCGGCAGAATAAAAACAGAAACCAGATCATCACGAGCTGTTGCTTTCAACGATTGCGTCCCCTGCCAGTCGATATCAAACAGGATATCACGCCCCTGATTTAGCTTTTCCCTGACCTGTTCGGCAGGCGTGCCATAATAATGATCAAACACCTTGGCATATTCCAGAAACCGGTTTTCATGGATCATAATCTGAAAATCTTCGGGGGTGACAAAATGATAATCCCTGCCCTCAACCTCACCGGGGCGGCGTTTCCGGCTAGTTGCTGATATAGATAGTGATATATTATCGTCACTTTCCAGCAACCGCCGTGAGATAGACGATTTACCCGCCCCTGAAGGTGATGATAGCACCAGCATTAATCCCCGGCGGTGAATAGGTTCATCCGTTGTAGTATGTGATATGGTCATTAATCCCTACCCAGTAACGTCATATATGCCTAATCTACACATCCAGCAGTCGTGAAACAATGGCATATTGTTAATCGCTTTTGCTGTTTTTCCATAATTGAATATTGGCCTTATGTTGCGCATAGGTTTTGGCAAAACGATGCCCGCCCTTACCATCCGCAACAAAATAGAAATAATCCGATTGTTCCGGATAAATAACCGCACGAAAACTGGCTAACCCCGGATTGGCAATCGGCGTTTTGGGCAAAGATTTAATCACATAGGTATTCCATGGCGAGTCATGTTTGAGATGCTGATGCAGATGATCATAATCAATACCTGCCTGTTCCAGCCCATAAATCACTGTCGGGTCGGATTGTAGCCGCATGCCTTTTCTGATCCGGTTTAAAAACACCGATGCTACCAGTCTTCTCTCGCCAGAAATGCCCGTTTCCTTTTCTACTATGGACGCCAGTATAATGGCATCATTGATATGATCCAGTTCATGATCATCCGGACGTTCTGCCCATAATTCAGCGAACTGAATCTCACGGGATTGCTGCATCCAGCGGATAACGTCATTACGGTCGGTATGGCGCAAGAAAAAATAGGTTTCGGGCAACATGCTGCCCTCATCCGGTATAGCCGCAATCACCCCATTCAATCGCGGATCAGCATTTAACATGGCAACAATTTCAGCCGAGGTTAAGCCTTCGGGGATAGTGATACTATGTTGAATGGCTTTGCCTTCATGAATGATGGTCATGGCTTCGGACAGATTAACGTCTTTCGGGAATAAATACTCGCCTGCTCTGGGGGCGTAATCACCGCCACGCCGCCATTCTTCTAGCTGATAGACAAAGGGATGGTGGATAATGCCAATCTGGTTTAACCGCTGGCTAATCGCCACACGGCCATCACCGCGCCGGATTTCAAGAACAATATCATCTGTCTGTTGCGATGGACGGGATAATTCAGTCGTCACCCAGATAAACAGAACCGCCAGAATAAAGGCGCTGGCAATGGCCAACAGAACGCCCCATTTTATCAACCGACGATAGGCACGCGATGGAGATTTAGGTGATGAGAGAGGGGAATTACTATCTGGCTGTTGCCCGGTCACGCCAAGATTAATCCGGCTGGCCGACAATAAGCGATGCGTTGGTGCCGCCAAAACCGAATGAATTGGATAGCGCATTGCGAACCGGTTTATCCTGTGCTTCATGTGGCACCAGATTAATGTCGCCAATGTCATCTGATGGATCATCCAGATTAAGTGTTGGCGGTAACTTGCCGTCCCTGACAGCCAGAACGGAATAAATAGCCTCAATAGCACCTGCCGCGCCTAGCAAATGTCCGGTGGCGCTTTTGGTTGAGGACATATTGATGTTTGATTTATCGCCATGATATAGCTTTGATACGGCGTTCAGTTCGATCATATCACCCATCGGCGTTGATGTGCCGTGGGCATTGATATAATCAATCTGATCAATATTAAGCTCAGCGTTACGCAAAGCCGCGCTCATGGAACGGTATCCGCCATCGCCATCTGCGGCTGGGGCTGTGATATGATAAGCATCACCAGACAATCCATAGCCTTTGACTTCGGCATAGATTTTAGCTCCGCGCGCCTTGGCATGTTCGTATTCTTCCAGTACCAATACGCCCGCGCCTTCGCCCATGACAAAACCGTCACGCCCATTATCCCATGGCCGCGATGCTTTTTCCGGCGTGTCGTTGTAACCTGATGATAATGCTTTTAATGCGCTGAAACCGGCCAGCCCTAATCGGCATACCGCGGCTTCTGCACCGCCAGCAACCATCACATCCGCATCACCATATTTGATCAACCGTGAGGCATCGCCAATCGCATGTGCTCCCGTTGAACATGCCGTTACCACCGCATGGTTTGGGCCTTTTAAATTGTGCCGGATAGATACCTGACCAGAAATCAGGTTTATCAGAGAGGATGGAATAAAAAACGGGCTGATCCGCCGTGGGCCGCGTTCATTCAACAGAATGCTGGCTTCGTATATGGTGGATAATCCGCCAATGCCAGACCCGATCATAACGCCGGTGCGATAGGCCTTGTCTTCGTCATCAGCCACCCAACCGGAATCGGCCAGTGCCTGATTTGCGGCAATAATACCGTATGATACGAAATCATCCAGTTTGCGGCGTTCTTTAGCGGCTAGCAGGTCATCAAGATCAACCGCATTTTCGCGATCATCAGACAGCGGAATTCGCCCTGCAATCTGGCAGGGCAAATCCGATATATCGAATTCTTTGATTTTTGTCAGGCCTGATCTGGAAGATAAAATGGCGTTCCAGTTGGTTTCAACGCCATACCCCAAGGGGGTAATCATTCCCATGCCTGTGATGACCACACGCCTCATCTTGATATGCCTGTTAGCAAATCAGGATTAGGATACGCTATCGACAAAATCCACAGCATTTTTAATTGTCTGGATTTTCTCGGCAGCAGTATCTGGAATTTCGATATTGAATTCTTCTTCAAAGGCCAGAACAAGTTCAACAGTATCAAGGCTATCTGCGCCAAGATCGTCAACAAAATTGGCAGTTTCAGTTACCTTGTCGTCATCAACCCCAAGATGATCAACAACGATGGATTTAATACGGTCAAAAGTGTCGCTCATGGATGTCTCCCAAAAGATGTAATGGTCAAGTAAGACCTAAAAGTTGGCCGATTATTTATCATATCCCAGATGTTAAAACCAGCCTTAATATAAAATTACTATAATGACCAATACATAATTATTCCAGCCATTTTATATAGCTCTTTTTTTGCATCATTTACAGGTAACATCATAGCCCGATCAGGTGCCAGATTTATAGCATAGCCATCCCGCCATTCACATGGATAGTTGCACCGGTGACGTAACTGGCTTCCGGACTGGCCAGATAGACAACAGCGGCGGCGATATCCTTTGCCTGCCCCATCACGCCAGCTGGTACTTTTTTGATCAATTCCGCTTTCTGATCGTCTGTCAGCGCATCTGTCATGGCGGTTTCAATAAACCCCGGGGCTACAACATTCGCCGTTATCCCGCGTGAGGCGACTTCCAGCCCAAGCGATTTGGTGAACCCTGTCATACCGGCTTTTGAGGCAACATAATTTGTCTGCCCCGGATTGCCGGTATAACCAACAATAGATGAAATCTGGATAATGCGCCCCCATCTGGCTTTCATCATGCTACGCAGAACCGCACGGCTTAACCGCATGACTGAGGTCAGATTGATATCAAGGACGGTCTGCCAGTCTTCGTCTTTCATCCGCATGAGCAACCCATCACGGGTCATGCCAGCATTATTGACCAGAATATCAACGCCGCCAATGCTTGCTTCGGCTTGTTCCAGCAGATGCTTGGCCGCTTCAGGGTCGCTTAAGTCAGCAGGAATAACCGCTGATTTCTGATCAGAGCCAAGCGTCAGGCTGTTGGCCACGTCTTCTAATACCTGTTTGCGGGTACCGGTTAGAATGACATTTGCACCACGCAACGCCAATGCTCTCGCAATTTCTGAACCAATACCGCCGCTTGCACCGGTTACCAATGCTGTTTTGCCGCTAAGGTCAAACATGATGGGGTCTCCTCATTTAGATGATAATTATGTGTGTGGGTCTGTTTTTATTATGCTTTATTTACAATCAAATAGCAGGATCAGGAGGACAATGCCACCACCGCTTTTTCCATGTCGTCCGCGGTATCAATATTGAATGCTTCCACATCCGGTAATGTCCGCTTGACCAATCCTGTCAGCACTTTGCCTGTGCCCAGTTCAACAAATCGGGTCACGCCCTGTTCTGCCATATTGATCAGGGATTCGCGCCAGCGCACACGGCCAGTCACCTGCCGCACCAGCAAATCACGCAAATCCCCCGGTGACGTTTCGGGTTCTGCATTCACATTCGTGACAACCGGAACAGCCGGTGGATGAAGCGTTGTTTCAGCCAGTATATCAGCCATAGCATCAGCCGCAGAAGCCATCAGCCCACAATGGAACGGGGCGCTGACCGGTAATAGCATCGCCCGCCGAACGCCCGCGTCTTTGGCCGCCGCAATCGCGTGATTAACCGGTTCTGCCGCGCCGCTAATCACAACTTGTCCGGCGCTATTATCATTCGCAATCTCAACCAGTCCGTCAACACTGGCCAGAATCTGTTCCACCTGTTCTATATCAACCCCTAGCAAGGCCGCCATAGCACCGGCACCAGCAGGAACAGCGGCTTGCATGGCATCACCGCGATGACGAAGCAATCTGGCCGCAACATCGGTATCAAAAACATGCACAGCAGTCATAGCCGAATACTCACCCAGCGAATGGCCAGCCACATAATCCGCCATTTGGTCAATGGATTTTCCTGTTGCGTGTTCCAGCGAGCGCGCGGTTGCAACCGCCGTTGCCATTAATGCCGGTTGCGCATTTCGGGTCAGTTTCAATTCATCATCAGACCCATTGGTCATAATGTCCAGTAAACCGCCACCAAGCGCTGCATCAACCTGCTCAACAATTTGACGCGCAACAGAACATGACGCCATCAATGATGCCCCCATGCCAACAGTTTGTGATCCCTGCCCGGGGAAAAGAAAGGCCGTTTTTGTCATATGATCCTGTCCATTATTAGCAATTATTATTAATGATTATTATCTATCCGGAAACCGCAAGCCATAGCATTTGACGGCTTTATTATATGTGGAAAGATAGCAAATTAACCCGTCAGGGGCAAATCTTCTCTCAGCCAAATCACGCCCCCACTTGTCAGATCACGGCTTCCCCATAAATAGAAGGAAGGAGATAACATGAAAACATTACGCGTGCTATTAGGTGATCAGCTGAGCGAGAATATCGCCACGCTTAAAGATATGGCAGAAACAGATATTATCCTGATGGCCGAAGTCATGGACGAAGCCAGCTATGCCAAGCATCATAAGAAAAAACTGGCCTTTGTCTTTGCGGCTATGCGGCATTTTGCTGAAAGCCAGCGCGCGGCTGGTCGGCAGGTGATTTATGTCACGCTGGATGATTCGGATAATAGCCATTCTATCAGAGCCGAGGTAGAGCGCCATATTGCCCTGCTTGCACCAGACCGGATTGCCGTAACGCTGGCTAGCGAATATCGTCTGACCCAGGATATCAGATCATGGCCGGAACTATTTCCCCTGCCCGTGCATATTCATGATGATGACCGGTTTCTGGCTAGCCATCAGACATTTGCATCTTGGGCTGAGGGGCGAAAATCGCTCCGCATGGAATATTTTTACAGAGACATGCGGCGCCAGCATCAGGTGTTGATGGATGGCGATAAACCCGCAGGCGGTGAATGGAATTATGATTCCGAAAACCGCGCCCCGCCCAAAGACGGACTTCATCCACCGCCGCCAACCCAAACCGCCCCTGATGCAATAACATTGGCGGTGATGGAAATGGTGGAACGCCGGTTTCCCGATCATATGGGATCAACCGAAGGATTTTTCTATGCTGTCACACGGCAGGATGCGCTGGCCGTGCTGGAACAGTTTATCAATGAACGGTTGCCGGATTTTGGCACTTATCAGGATGCCATGTTACAGGATGAACCATGGATGTATCACGCGCATGTCGGGCTTTATCTGAATATCGGGCTATTATCGCCGATGGAATGTATCAGAGCCGCAGAAATCGCATGGCATGATGGCACCGCCCCGCTAAACGCTGTCGAGGGCTTTATCCGTCAGATTTTAGGATGGCGTGAATATGTTCGCGGCATTTACTGGTTACGGATGCCGGAATATGCCGCATCCAATCATCTGGATGCTCACCGTGGCTTGCCCGATTTTTACTGGACGGCAAAAACAGATATGAATTGCTTGCAGGTTTCGGTGCAGAACACGATTGATCATGCTTATGCCCATCATATTCAGCGCTTGATGATTTTAGGCAATTTTGCGCTTCTGGCCGGTATTGATCCGGCGGCGGTGAATGCGTGGTATCTGGCGGTTTATGCCGATGCCTATGAATGGGTGGAAATGCCCAATGTTAGCGGCATGACGCTTTACGCTGATGGTGGTGATCTGGCCAGCAAACCATATGCCGCCAGTGGCGCCTATATCAGCCGCATGTCGGATTATTGCAAAGGATGCCGGTATAAAGTCAAAGAAAAACTAGGCAAGGATGCCTGTCCGTTTAACTATCTCTATTGGGATTTTCTAATCCGGAACGCGGATCACCTGTCGGGCAATCCGCGCATGGGCATGCCCTACCGCAATCTGGCCAGAATGGATGATGACCGCAAAGCCCAGATTACCGAACAAAGCACACAGTTTCTGGATAGCTTGAGTTAAGCAAGTTAACTCAAGCAGAAGCAAGATATAGTTATATTATGAAAATCGAATGAAATGGCGACCCGTACGGGATTCGAACCCGTGTTGTCGGCGTGAAAGGCCGATGTCCTAGGCCTCTAGACGAACGGGTCTTAAAGGCAAGGACATGATTACACTAAACCTGATGCGCAAATCAAGCGAATAAATCAAACAAATTGCAGATCAGTGATAATCATTTGCGCGCGATCCTCACCACGGAACCGATTTCGGCTAATTCTGCCAATAATGTTGGCTTTTCGTCCGTCCTGCATGTCTAGCAAAGCCGCCCCTAATGGCGTGCCAGCCACCCGGAAAGCCACCGCATCCATCTGCCCCAGCCCATCATCAAGCCGAAGCCCGTAATGTTCTTCGGATTTACCCATGCGGCGAAGTGACGTAACCCGAACACCGCCGGCATGAAATAGCGGTTTCGGAAAACCAGTCCCGAAAGGCCCTATCCGGTCAAGCCAGTCCAGCAGGGTTTCATTAGCAAGGCTTAATGGAATATCAGCATCAACATGCCATTCACGGTGCGGCGGTTGATCGGCCAGTTCGGTTTCTGCCCGTTGATTTAAAAACGCGCAAAAATCATCATATTGTGCCATATCAAGGCTAAATCCGGCCGCCATATCATGACCGCCCCCAGCCAGCAGATACCCGTTCTGCTTGGCCGCAATAATCGCCGCCCCCAGCCGCATTCCGGCAACAGACCGGCCGGAACCCTTGCCTATTTTGCGGCCATTGGCATCGGTTGAAATGCTGATCACGCAAACCGGTTTATCCATCGCGTCTTTCAACCGTCCTGCCGAAATGCCAATCACGCCTTCGTGCCAGTCTTCGCCAGCAACGCAAATCACCGCATCGGTTTTATGTTCTGCCTGCATCATGGCGGCGGCGGTGGTATCACGTTCGACCGTCTGGCGTTTGATATTCAGCTGATCCAGCATGGTTGCCAGCTCAAGCGCCCGTTGCGGATCATCTGTGGTTAGCAAAGACACCCCAAGATCAGATTGCCCGAACCGGCCAGCGGCATTAATACGCGGCCCCAGAATAAAGCCCAGTGATTCGGTATCAGGCGGCCCATTCATCCGGCCAATATCCGCCAGCACCCGCAAACCTGCCCGATTGCGTTTTGCCATAATTTTAAGTCCGGCGCGAACAAACGCCCGATTTAATCCGGTTAGCGGCACCACATCAGCAACCGTGGCCAATGCCACCAGATCAATTGCCGCCATTAAATCCGGTTCGGTTTTGCCATTTGCCGTAAACCAGTCACGCTGGCGCAATTCCCGCACCAGTGCCACCACCAGCATAAACACCACACCGGCCGCCGCCATATAGCCCAGCCCGCTGTCATCATCCAGCCTGTTCGGATTAACCACCGCAACCGCTTGCGGTAAATCCGTCCCCGGCAAATGGTGATCAATGATAATCACATCCACCCCGGCCGCAACCGTGGCGGCCACCGGTTCATGCGCCGTCACCCCGCAATCCACTGTCACGATCAGCTGACAGCCTTTATCCTTCAGCCCCATCAGTGCTGGCAGATTAGGGCCATAGCCTTCGGTAAAGCGGTGCGGGATATGATAAGACACCGCCAACCCCAGATGTTGCAAACACCGGTAAAGAATAGCCGTTGAGCTAGCCCCATCAACATCATAGTCACCAAATATGCCAACCGGTTCACCCGCAATCACAGCATCGGCCAGCCGTGCCGCCGCTATATCCATATCAGCTAATTGTGAGGGATCAGGCATCAGATCACGGATTTTCGGATCAAGCCATTGCCCCAGTTCTGCTTTGGTAATGCCGCGTGATGCCAGAATATGCGCGCAAGGTTGCGGCATGGCAGAGGCGTCAACCAATCCATCTTTGATATGTTGCGGCGCTTGCGCGAACACCCAATGCGCACCAGTAGCGGAAAGCGGTATAGCGGCTGAATTTACAGGCGTGGTTGGCTCTGGCATACCCGATCAATCTTGCCCGATGGTCAGGATAACCGGTTCGGCCAGAACCGCTGGCAATTGCGCTAGTTCCGCTGATGCGGCGGCAATCGCTTGTGGTGCCGCTTCGTGAGTGGTCAGAATAACCGGAACGTCACCATTTTCACCATCATCTGAACGGCCGGATTGTAACAGGCTCTCAACAGAAATCGCATGGTCTTTTAAAATTGTCGTGATATCGGCTAACACTCCCGGTCGATCATAAACTTTCAGCCGGATAAAAAAACGTTCCGGTTTTTGCGGCGCGGTGCGATGTGGCGCGGCGGCCAGTTGATCCGCCGGAACCCCGAAAAATGGCGATATCCGCCCCAGTGCCAGATCAATAATATCCGCCAATACCGCAGAAGCCGTAGCACCAGCCCCTGCCCCGGGGCCAATAGCCGTCACCGCCCCGATAGGCGTGCCGGTAAAAGTCACCGCATTCAATGGCCCATCAATTTTGGCCAGCTGATTATCCAGCGGCAAAATCACCGGCCGGACACGCATAAGCACCTCACCATCATCATTCTGTTCTGCTTCGGCCAAGAGCCGGATTGTGCATCCCAGATTGCTGGCATTTTCCATATCGGTCATGGTGATTGCCCGCACACCGGTCATATCAACCGCATCAATAGACGGCGCGGTGCCAAAACCGATGGCGCCAAGCAAGGCCAGTTTATGACCGGCATCAACGCCGTCAATATCAAACCCCGGATCAGCCTCAGCATAGCCAAGCGCTTGTGCTTCTGCCAGAACATCATCAAAATCACGCGCCTGATGCTGCATAGTGGACAGAATATAATTGCAGGTACCATTCAAAATGCCGGTAATGCGCGTGATCTGATTACCGGACAGGCTTTCGCGTAACGTTTTCAGAACCGGTATGCCGCCAGCAACAGATGCTTCAGCGGCCAGCATAACCCCGGCTTTTTCTGCTTGAACAGCCAGCTTATATCCGTGATGCGCTAACAGCGCTTTATTTGCAGTGATGACATGTTTGCCATTGGCAATAGCCGCCTGAACCAGATCAAGCGCCACGCCTTCCGAGCCGCCGATAAGCTCAACCACGACATCAACATTATCCATACTGGCCAGCTCAAGCGGGTTATCACAGAACTGGATACCCTGCATGGAAAACCCGCGATCCGTATCAGCGTTACGGGCAGACACCGCTGTCACCATTACCGGCATGCCAGCCTGTTTGGTGAAATGGTTATGATTGGCAATGATTTGCCGCGCGACTTCTGCGCCAACAGTGCCCAGGCCAGCAATGCCCAGTTGTAATGTTTTTGTCATTATTGATCTGTCCTGTCTTTTGTTTTGTTAAGAGAGTCATCATCGCGAGGATGGTTGCGGCCATCATGAATATCAACGCAGTTATAATCCGCCATATCGATATGGTCAAAGCATGTCACATTAACCCCGAATTCCGATGGATCACTCCGCCGTCTGTGATGGGTATAAATACCGCAATTACGGCAAAAATAATGTTCCGCAACAGCCGTATGGAATTGATAGAGCGTTAGCATATCCGCGCCTTTATCGATGCGCAAATCATGTTCGGCAATACCAGCATTAGGCGCCCAGCGGCGGCGACAAAACGAACAATCGCAACGTCTAGCCGTTGTGAAATCCGTATCTGCCGGTACCGATATATGTACCGCACCGCAATGGCATGTGCCTGTCAGTCGTTTATCGCTATCCATGATGGCTACATATTGCCCCTTATCGCACGCGAACGCAATATGACTATTAGCCGCTTCATGCTGTTATTTTATATGGCAAAGCAAAAAAAAGCAGGGCAAATGCCCTGCTTTGATAAAATGGTTTTGATAAATGGTATGTGGCGATTAACGCTTTGAGAACTGGAAGCTCTTACGGGCTTTCGCGCGGCCGTATTTTTTCCGTTCAACAACACGGCTATCACGGGTAAGAAATCCGCCAGCTTTCAGAACTGGCCGAAGCCCCGGTTCAAACCGGATCATCGCGTGGCTAATGCCATGACGAACGGCACCGGCCTGACCGGACAGACCGCCGCCCTTAACCGTAGCAATCACATCAAACTCACCGGTACGTGCGGCGGTTTCAAATGGTTGTGCCAGCA
>JABIWM010000160.1 GCA_018701255.1 Alphaproteobacteria bacterium
ACCCGTCTTGAAGTCCATGATAACAGCCATTCCTTCGGGTGAAGCACCATACCTGCCTTGAGGCAGTTCATTTTCCTTGAAGGGGAAATTGAGGAAATAACCATCTAATGCAGGGTCGGCATTGTTGGCCGTAATGGCACCGGCAAAACAACGCTATTTAACCTGATCAGAAATATCTATCAGCTGGATTCCGGTTCTATCGATATGCCAAGTTATTATCGCATTGGTGGCGTGGAACAGGAAGCACCGGCAAATGATATCTCATTGCTGGATACGGTGCTGGCCGCAGACGAAGAACGAGCAACGCTAATGGCAGAAGTCGAGGCCGCCGCCGAGCCGGAACGACTGGCTGAAATCTATCAACGGTTGAGCGATATTGATGCCTATTCAGCAGAAGCAAGAGCGGCATCCATTCTGGCAGGTCTGGGGTTTGATCAGGACGCACAAATGCGCCCCTGTCATGAGTTTTCGGGCGGCTGGCGGATGCGGGTAGCCTTGGCTGGGGTATTATTCTCACAGCCTGATCTGTTGCTGCTGGATGAGCCGACCAACTATCTTGATCTGGAAGGCGCGGTCTGGCTGGAACAGTTTCTGGCAAAATATCAGAAAACAGCGCTAATCATTTCCCATGATCGTGAGCTATTAAACCGGTCAGTAACAGGCATTTTACATCTCAGCCATAACAAGCTTGATTATTATACAGGTAGTTATGATCAGTTTGATAACGAACGCCGCACCAAGCTGGAACAACAGCATTCCATGAAACGCAAGCAGGATGCCCAGCGCGCCCATATCGAAAGCTTTGTTGAACGGTTTCGGGCAAAAGCATCGAAAGCCCGACAAGCGCAATCACGGCTAAAGCAACTGGAAAAAATGCAACCCATTGCGGCGTTAACCGAAAATGCCGTGGCCGGTTTCAAGTTCCCCACACCGGCAGAGCTACGGCCGCCGCTATTAGTGGTGGAAAAGGGACAGGTTGGATATGATGATAAAGCGGTTTTATCAAATCTGGAATTGCGGCTAGATGCTGATGATAGAATTGCCCTGCTTGGTGCAAATGGTGAGGGGAAATCAACCTTATCAAAATTATTTGCTGACCGGTTGCCATTAATGGCCGGGCATATGTTTAAAACCAATAAATTGCGGGTTGGTTTTTTTGCCCAACATCAACTGGATGAATTAGTCGAAGGCGATAGCGCCTATACGCATATCATGCGTCTGCGTCCCAATGATGATGAAAAAACATTGCGGGCGCGTCTGGGGGCAACCGGATTTGGCATTGATATCGCCGATTTGCCGGTGGAAAAGCTATCAGGAGGGCAAAAAGCCCGTTTGCTGATGCTGATGGCAACGATTGATGCGCCGCATATCCTTATTCTGGATGAACCGACAAACCATCTGGATATCGAAAGCCGCGAAGCGCTGGTGCTGGCGCTGAATGAATATGAAGGCGCGGTTATACTGGTCAGCCATGACACGCATCTTGTGGAAACCGTGGCCGATAAATTATGGCTGGTCAAAGACGGTATTGTATCGCCGTTTGATGGTGATATGAATGAATATAAAGCGCTAGTGATTGACGCGCATAGAAAACCGAAATCAGCCAAGGGAAAATCAATCAATCAACCGGCCGCTAATAAACCCAAAGTTAATATTGCGCGATTGAAAAAAGAATTGGCTGATCTGGAAAAAAAGATAAAAAAGCTCACTGGCGAAAAACACGATCTTGAGGCGGCAATAGCCGCGCCTGATTTCTATGATGGCAGATCACCGGATAGCATTGCCAGCAAGACAGGCGCATTATCCGATATCATAGCCAAGCTTGATAAGCTCGAAGAACAATGGCTAGATATGCAAAGCCAGATTGAGGAAGCGCAATAACCGCAAATTAGCTGTTTCCGGCAATCATTTTATACCGGTCATCCAGCATTTTCTGGCGATGCAGGGCATCTGGTGCCAAATCGGTGCTTGCCGGAATATCACGCTCAAAATGATTATATTTATCCGTGCCGCGCACCAGCATTGCGGTATCCAGATCATGTTTTGTCTGGCGAACATGCGCGGCCAGATATTGCACATTCAACCCGATACGCCGATCATCGCTATGGTTTGGCATGGATGCATGCAATGTCCAGCCATGATGAAACGATGCTTCACCGGGCTTTAGCGGGCATAGCACCGCTTTGCTTTCATCCACATTATGAACAGTCTGGCTTTGCAACAACACATTGGTGCTATCGTTGCTGACCATGTGATCAAAACGGCCTTGTGTATGGCTGGTGGGGATCATCCGCATACAGCCACTAACCTCATCCGCCACCGACAGGGCTAGCCACATGGATACCTGATCATCATGGCTTAACCCCCAATAGGTCAAATCCTGATGCCAGCTGACATGGCTGGGGCTATGTGGCTCTTTGATAATATAGGTGGAATTATAAAGCAGAATATCAGGGCCAATCATGGC
>JABIWM010000023.1 GCA_018701255.1 Alphaproteobacteria bacterium
CAGATCAGGGATGATATGGATGACCGCAATATTCCGCGCATAGGGGTTGAAGGCATGCGTCCTGATTTTGAATTACTGGCGAAAGCCTGTCATTGTGATTTTATTGCCCCTAAGGATGCGGACAGCTTCACCGCCGGATTAACTCATGCACTAGCGGCCAGTCGGCCAACGCTTATCCATATCTGTGAAAATGATGAATGGTTATGTGTCTAAATTGACTATATGGGTAATCTCAATGCTTAGGGATTTGCTAAGATATTTAGCATTTCCACCGTATCAACATCTTTAAGAATGCTATCCTCGTTGACGGCAAAGGGATTAACAGCAGCGGGGTGTGCTTCAAATAATGCGCGTCCACCCACGTCACCAGAAAGAGATCTAAGTTCTTCAAAAAATGCTTCCCCCCAAATAACCGGATTACCTCTCCTCCCTTTATATTCTGGTAAGGTAATATGGTTTTTGCTGTTCTGAAGTTCTACATGTTTGTCTATCAGCTGATTAATTAGCTCTGTCCCTATAAGCGGCATATCACCCAAACTGATCAATACATCTGTTACTTCTTTATTAAGGCTTTCAATTGCATGGCGAATAGATTGGCTCTGCCCTTGGCAATAATCAGGATTAAAAATAAATTTAATCGGTAAATCTTTAACTGTGTTGGCTACTGTTTCTGCATCATATCCAAGAACCAGAGAAACACTGTTGAGGCTACTTGCCAACATTGCTTCAGTAATTTTTCTGATCATTGGAACACCATCAATTTCCTGAAGCAGTTTATTGATATTTCCCATGCGGCGAGACTCACCAGCAGCTAAAATTATGCCTGCTATATTTTGTTTGTCATGCCATTTAGTCACTAATTTTCTTGGGAGCGGTCGAGATGCAATTTCCATAAGAAGACCACCTGAAGCCAATTCAGCAAGTTCATTCTTATCAAGAGTTATTCCTGCCATTTCAAGATGAAGCACCCAGTCAAGGCCATTAAGCTTAGGAGAGCGCGAGCATCCCGGCATGCCAATAATTCGAGTATTTCCATGGTGGCCAAGTAGTAAAAGGTTCCCGGGATCAACCGGTAATCCAAAATGATCTATATTTCCCCCAGAAATTTTTATACCCTCAGGTATAATATCATTTCGGTCAATAATTGCTGTACCACCACAAATCAAAATGATTTCAGCCGCATTTAATTTGGCTTGATTTATTGCATTTGCTACTTCTTTGATATCGTGGTCCGTTCTGGTTTCACCAATCAATTCAGCCCCAAGCTGGTTTAATCTTGCCTCTGTTACTTTTTTGGTGGCATCAAAAAGTCGATCTTTCTGACCAGTAAGTCGTGTCTGTATCAACCATACCTTACGACTTGAGAGTGGGAAAAAATCAAATCCTCCAAACTCTGATAACAAATCTTCAGCATGTTTTAGCGCCTGCTCTTTTACAAAGAATGGAATTATCTTTAAGGTCGCGGCCATATTATTCTTTGCGAGCAATTGATTATGCGGAACTAACGCAAGGGTGATTGCCTCATCAATGCTATTAAACTTACGTATAAGATCAAAATCATATCTTATTAAGCCTGTTTTTTTTGCATAAAAATTGACGCGTCCGGTTGCGGCTGAGTCTTTTCTTATTCCAGAAGTATCAAGAGCCGATGCTAACCGACTTGCCGCTATATTTTCATTAACATCACCAGCTTCTGGAATAGCACAGGTTATTTTTTTTATATTAGCTATCTGAAGCTTTGATACATCTTCTTCAGAGATAATTGTCCCTTTTCGAATCTTACCATTTTCCAAATTCTGCCCATGGGCAATTAACTGGCCAATAGCATCTGCAGGTGATCTTTGTTCAAGCCACATTTTTAACCACTTTTCTTCGCTTTGCGATTATTTCTGAAAGAATTGATGCTGCAATCTCAGCAGGTGTGATAGCGCCAATATCAATACCAGCAGGGCCATGGATGCGATTAAGAGTGGTTTGATCAAATCCTTTTTTAAGGAAACGGACACACCGGCTTTCATGGGTCTTTTTGCTGCCTAGGGCGGCGATATAAAATGCATTACTGTTAAGAGCTATATCAAGCGCATTGTCATCAATTTTTGGATCATGCGTTAAAGTTATAATAGCCGTTTCCGCATCTATTATCACTTTGTCAAGCGCCTCATCCGGCCATAAGGTAATTAATTCAATATCCTGAAAGCGCTCTTCTTTTGCAAAAGTTGTACGAGGGTCAATCACACTCACAGCATATCCGCACCCTGTCAACATTGATGCAAGATACTGACTAATATGAACAGCCCCAATAATGAAAACTCTAGGCCTTGGTGAAATAAGTAAATTAAAAATTTTCTGCTCAGTATCCAGGCTTGTTGCAGAAAATGCCTCATCTTTTTCAAAAACGCTCATGTTTTTCAAATCAAATGAAAGATATATAGGATAACGATCAGCATATTTCTTTTGAACGATTTCTAATATATCCACTCCAATCAATGATAGCGGCACAACCCCTACAGAAATTTCGCCGCCACATGAAAGCCCTACCTCCCAGGCAGTTGCATCAGCTACACCAAACTCTAACCTCTTTACAAATCCGTCCTGCATTGTGGCAAGTGCCGAGTCAATTACTGCTCCTTCAACACAGCCTCCTGACACTGAACCAGCAACTAGCCCGTCATCACGGATAATCATAATACTACCAATTTTTCTGGGTGATGATCGCCATGTTTTTATAACCACCGCTATAGCCAGATTATGCCCCTGGCTAGCCCATGCTGAAGCTGTTAAAAGTAAGTCACCATCTGAAAAATCTTGCATGCTTTTATTCCATCCTTTTAGTTGAGGGATTATTTATAAGTCTTCAAATAACTTTGAAGATGAAATGGTCCATACATTATTCCTCATGAAAAATCTTGGCATGATGTTTCCGTAATTCCGCTTTCTGAACCTTGCCCATTGTATTCCGTGGAAGATCGTTAGCATAAAGTATCTTTTTAGGTTGCTTAAATTTTGCCAGCTTAGTTACAAGGTGATTTTGTATATCCTCATCCGACAATGTATTACCGTTGGATACGATTATGGCTACCACAGCTTCACCAAAGTCACGATGCGGAACGCCAATTACCGCAGACTCGGTAACATCATCAATCTCATCAATGACAGATTCTATTTCCTTAGGATAAATATTCAACCCACCTGAAATAATAAGATCTTTATTGCGGCCAACAATAGTAATATATCCATTTTCGTCTTCGCGACCTAAGTCACCGGTAATAAAAAACCCGTCATCCCTAAAGCTCTCAGCTGTTTCATCCTGCTTTCTCCAATAACCAAGAAATACATTGTCACCACGTTGTTCAATGACGCCAATGTCACCAGGTTGAACTAATTGCCCAGAAGCCGCATCCGTAATTCTAATGTCTATACCCGACAGAGGTTTACCTACTGTTCCGGGAATGCGTGTCCCATTATAAGGATTTGATATACTCATGCTGGTTTCCGTCATACCGTATCGTTCTAAAATATTTTTACCAGTTCGCTCCTCAAACTGTAAATGTGTTTCCGTCAGCATTGGAGCAGAACCTGAAATAAATAACCGCATATGATCTGTCAGTTCCTGCGTAAAATCTGAACTGTTAAGTAATCTTGTATAAAATGTGGGGATACCCATCATGGATGTAGACTTGGGCATCCATGAAAGAGCATCTTCCACGTTAAATTTAGGCAGAAAGATTATGCTACCGCCAACCATCGCCAACAGGTTAATCGCAACAAATAAACCATGGGTATGATAAACTGGTAACATATGAAGTAGAATGTCATCAGCCGTGAATTGCCATGCCTCAGATATGACTTTAGCATTTGATAAAAGATTTCTGTGGCATAACTTGGCACCTTTAGACTTACCTGTTGTGCCAGATGTATAAAGTATTGCCGCTAAGTCCTCGCCAGTTCGAGCCACCGCTTCAAAAACAGGGGATTCATTTTTAGCAACTGCCGCTAAAGTCCCCGTTTCGTCTCCGTTAAGACTCATTATCTCGCTACCAATTTCCTTTGCAAGAAGCGCAAGAGAGTTCATCGCATTATCCCCAACGACAACCAGGCGCGGTTCTACATCATTAATAAAATAATCTAATTCACTAGAAGTATAAGCCGTATTCAGAGGAAGAAAGACACATCCCGCCTTAATAGTAGCGGCATATAGTGCAAGGTATAGGACTGATTTATCTGATTGCACCGCAACTCTGTCACCCGGATTCAGGCCCTTTTTAACCAGAATATTAGCCAATTTATTCGTCATTGCGGTAAACTCTAAATAACTAATTTCACCTTTAGGCGTAATTATGAAAGTTTTTTCGCTGTTTGCATTAGGGGTAAAAATCCCATCATAAAGAATGTTACTCATGATATCTCTTCTGTTGTGGTTTTAACAAATGAAACGTATTTCAACTGAGTCAGTTATTAGATTTCATTATAATTAATACTAGTTCATTAATATTGTTACTTATGGTGGCCTTTTGAGATAAAGTGAATTTGCTCTCGAATTAAATGCTTTATGAGCATGATAATAGGAATATTTGGGAATTAATTGTATCAGAAAAATTGAGGTTTTTTCGTGTACGAAAATAATGTTTTGTTGATCATTGATGTTCAAGAGAAGTTGGCGCCAACAATTGAAAAACCTGAGATGTGTCTCAACGCCATCGTTCAGCTGGTAAAGGGAGCATCTATCCTTGATATTCCAGTCTTCATTAGTGAACATTGTAGAGAAAAAATTGGCCCAACCGTTTCCGAAATTATAGACTCTTGTGCCATCAAACCTAGTGTCTTTGCAAAAACCAGTTTTTCCTGCTTTAGCGATTTTGAAACCAATTTTGGAAAACAGATGTCTAAAAAAGCGGTTTTGGTTATTGCAGGCATGGAAACACATGTCTGCGTTTTCCAGAGTATACTTGATTTTATAAATGCTGGTTATGAATGTATGTTGGCCGTTGATGCAACAGCGTCGCATAAATCCATTGATCAAGAAATGGCGATTTCTACGTTGCAATCTGTTGGGGTGAAACTTACTACTGTTGAAGCTTTGCTTTTTTATTGGATGCGCACAGCACAACACCCCAAATTCAAAAATATCCTTAAACTGGTTAAGGATAGTAAGAAAAAGTCCATAAGTACATGAGCTTTCAACCTCATTAATATGATTCGAATAATTTGTAATAGAAACACCTACAATTAAATTTTAAGCTTTATGTGATTTATCCGTTGGAAAACTATCGATTTTTTTCCCTAACATTAATAAAAATTTAATTACTCCCTCATAGCTTGATTTATACATTAACATAGCATAATATGAATAACATATCCACTCAACGGATATTATATGGGGGTTTTTATATGGGAATTAGAATTGCAATTGACACTGGTGGAACATTTACTGATATCATTGCCATCAATGAAGCTGATGGATCAATGACAGCTTTAAAGACACCATCCACACCAAAAGACCCTAGTATTGGTCTGCTAAAATCTATTGAAAAGGCTATTGAGGGGGAAAAAGCAGATATTTCAAACTTAGCAATGGTTCTTCATGGCTCTACGGTTGCAACCAATGCCGTTCTGGAGCATAAATTTGATGGCCTTGGTCTCCTTGTGACTAAAGGTTTTAGGCACATGATAGAAATTGCAAGACAATCAGTTCCAGATGGATATGGTAATTCGTATTTTTGGGTAAAGCCACCACGCTTAGTCCCTTTGCATATGGTACGTGAAGTGCCGGGTCGACTACTATATGACGGAACTTCAGTTGAACCTATTGATGAAGCAGAGACTATCGAAGCCGTTCGTGAATTAGTTGAAGATGGCGCAAAGTGCATTGCTGTTTGCTTGCTACATTCTTATGCGAACTCTGAACATGAACAAAATATTGGGAACCTTATTAACAAACATTTTCCTGATGTTTTTGTGTCATTATCAAGTGAAGTTCTACCTGAATACAGAGAGTATGAACGGGCGATGACTACCCTTGTTGATGTTTTGGTTAAGCCATATTGCCAAACTTATCTTCAACATGCCGCAGACAAAATTGCATCCCAGTCCAAAGAAACACCATTTCTAATCATGCAATCGAGTGGGGGTGTTGTAAAATATTCAACTGCAGCGCAGAAACCGGTAACCATGCTTTTATCAGGACCTGCAGCAGGTATATTGGGTGCCATTCACATGGCAAAGCTTGCGGGATATGATAATATTCTTACAAGTGACGTTGGTGGAACTTCAACAGATGTATCTATTATCGAAAACCAGACCCCGATGTATACATCATCATCGATGGTTGAATCCTATCCTGTAAAAACACCAATGCTAGATATCGTAACCGTTGGTTCTGGCGGGGGATCAATCGCATGGACAGATGATTACGGTAATTTAAAGGTGGGGCCGCAGAGTGCTGGGGCAGATCCGGGTCCAATATGCTATGGTAATGGCGGCGTTGAGCCAACTGTTACTGATGCCGCGCTTGTTTTAGGTCGTCTACCCAGTGAATTGATTGGTGGAGAAATTCAGCTTGATGCTGAAGCTGCGCGCGCGGCATTTGAAACCTTGGGTAAACAGCACGATATGCCAGCGGAAGAGGTGGCAGCGGGGGTGCTTGAGCTTGCAGCTATCAGTCAGGTTTTTGGCATTAGACAGGTAACAACTACCCGAGGACGTGATCCAAGCAATTATACAATGGTTGCTTTTGGCGGCGCGGGAGGACTATTTGCGACTGAAGTTGCGGATTTTCTTAATATTAAAACCATTTTATCACCCCCCAATCCCGGCAATCTCTGCGCACTTGGATTACATGTTTCTGATGTAAGGCGTGACTATATCAGAACCTTAGTCCGTTGCCAGTCAGCAGCGGATAAAAATGAAATTATCAATGCCTGGGATGAAATCGCAAATCAGGGATTAGCAGACATTGAAGCTGAAGGTATTCCCAAAGACCGCATCCGAGTGGTTTATGTAGCTGATATGCGTTACTTGGGTGAAGGGCATGAAGTTCAGGTTACCGTTCCTGATGGTCTTTCAAAAGATAAGGCTGTTAGCTTTGCTTGGGAAAAATTTCATGATGTACATAATGAAACTTTTGGATTTCATTATAAAGGTGAACAGGACGTTGAAATTGTAAACCTTAGAGTTCAAGCAATAGGTGAACAATACCGACCCAAAATTGAAGTTGATAAAGGGCCTGCAAGCCCAAGTAAACCAAAAGCCAGCCGCTCAACATATTGGGATTCATGGATTGAAAGCCCTATTTATGACCGGACAAGCTTACAATCAAACCAGCTAATTTCAGGGCCAGCTATAATCGAAGAATATGGGTCTACTATTGTTGTGCCAGTAAACTGGTCAGCAACTCGTGATGATTATGGCAATCTAGTCATGAAAAAAGAAATTGGGAGTTAAATCAAATGTCCAAAGCAAATAAACCGAAGAAATTAGGCCCTATTGAATTAGAAGTAATTCATGGCACTATCCGAGCAGCTGAACTAGAAATCGAGGCTGCGGTGGAACGCACGGCACGTTCACCAATGATACGTGATCAGCATGATTATAGAGTGGCTCTTTTTGATGCCAAAGGTCGAAAACTTACTGGAAGATCTTACTCTGCAATTGTTGAGCCTGTATTTGAATATTTTGGCAAAGATAACATTTTCCCAGGTGATGTATTTTTCTGGAACGACCCTTATAATTCATGCGGTGGCATTGGACACGTTCCTGATCTTTGCACAACTGTACCAATTTTTCATGAAGATCGATTGATTGGTTTCTCACAAGTGTTTGGGCATCATGATGACGTTGGTGGTTCTGTTCCGGGCAGTTTACCAGTCCATGCGACTGATAGCTGGATGGAAGGATTACTTGTTCCGCCCATTAAAATGTATGATCGCGGTGTATTGAATCAAGCGGCGTTTAATATTGTCATTAGAAACTCTCGCCTCTCTGATCATCTGGCAGGTGACATGGATGCTGAGATTGGTGCTGCTAAACTGGGATCTCGCCGTATTGTAGCCCTAGCGGAACGTTATGGTATAGATACTTTAGAAATGGCATTTGATGAAATACTTTCTAATACAGCAGAAATTTTCCGCCGGGAAATATTCCCTAAAATTGAGAATGGCACTTATCACTACGAAGATTATATAGAAAATGATGGCGTAGATGAATCACGGCTTCATGCTTTGCGTGTAACCATGACAAAAACATCGGAAAAGATAACACTGGACTTTACAGGAACAGATCCAGAAGCTCGTGGCCCAATTAACTGGGCAATTGACGAAATGGACGGCAGGTACTTCCGAAAATGGATGGCTCCTATCTTACGATCATTAGCTGATACACCTGAGCGTGCAGCAGAGATTGATTGTAATGAAGGTGTTTTGGATGTCATTGATGTTATATTTCCTGAAAAAGGTACTCTTATCACACCTACTTTTGGAAAACCAACTGGAATGCGATTTTTTCTAATGCTGAGAACTCTTGGTGTTTTTGCGGCCTGCTTAACAAAAGCTTCTAAAGGCAAAATGCCTGCTGACCATGAGACTATTAGAATTTGGGGACTCGCTGGTGGTAATAGCTCAGAGGATTTCTTTCTGTTTAGGGAAGTTTTAGGCGGCGGTGGGCCCGGAAGACCTTGGGCAGATGGATCTGATGTAGTTCATATTGTCCCTAACTCTAGAAACCTTCCGGCTGAATTTTCTGAAACACGTTACCCGATATTCATAGAAAAGTTAGGGCTGAAGGAAGATTCTGCTGGCCCAGGGTACCGTCGCGGTGGATTTGGATATGACAAGCAGATTAAAACTTTATCTGATGTTAGACTTATTTCTAACGCTGATCGCTCTGTTCTCAGTTGCTATGGTTCTTACGGCGGAAAAGCGGGACGAAATTATCAGGTTTCAGTGATTAATAAGAATAATGAAGATACAAACCATCCGGGCATGTGTGATACTGTAAAAGTTGAAGCAGACGACAGCGTTCGTATTGTAACAACTGGAGGCGGTGGATGGGGTGACCCACTTAAGCGTGAAGCAGAAAAAGTTGTTTATGATCTGCAATGCGGTTTAATCTCTGAAGCTTCTGCCCTGAATGATTATGGGGTTGTTGTTTCCAAACAAGGCCGAAAATGGTCCGCTGACTTGGAGAAAACCGAACAGCTCAGAGCTAAAATGAGAGATGAAAACGGTCACCTTGCCATGTTTGATAGAGGTGAAGCATTTACTAAATTAAAAAATCAGGGAAAAATTAATTATCCTGAGGGCTGGACTGATCCAGACGAAGGCTGGCTTGTATAAAGGTATAGGGATTAGAATCTAATGAAAATAAGCCAATCACTCACGGTATCTTGTAGCCCTGATAAAGCTTGGGCCTTCTTTCAAGACATTCCTACTGTAGCTACCTGTTTTCCCGGCGCTTCATTGACAGAAGACCGGGGAAACGGAGAATATCTGGGTAATGTCTTAATCAAACTGGGTCCATTTAAAGCAACATTTAGCGGTGAGGCAAAACATATCCCAGATGATAAGACAATGTCTGGCAATGTGGATGGCAAGGGTATCGATAAAAAAGGAGGTTCCAGATCAAGGCTAGCTTTACAATACAAGCTTTCTGAAAAAGATGGTTTAACCCTTGTAGATTTTGAAGCCGATATTCAACTAGCTGGGCCCGTAGCACAATTTGGGCGTGTTGGCGTTATTGAAGAAACCAGCCAACTGCTAATTGAAGAGTTTGTTAAAAACGTAGAAAGCAAGATTGCCGACAACGCTAATGATGAAGACTCAGCGATAAATTCAAATGATAGTGCCTTAAACCAAGCGCAAAAATCTAAAATAGTGAAACCGCGCGGAATAAGTGCTTCGAAACTACTTTGGTCTTTACTAAAACGATATCTAAGCAAACTGTTTTCTAAAAAATAAATTTATACAACCGTCCATATAACCGGAGGATAAAATGGAATATCGCACTTCACATATGACACAGATGGAAATTGGACATGCCATTGCTAATGGTAGAGCTGTGATTGTTCCAACTGGCGCTACTGAAGCACATGGCCCGCATATGCCAACAGATACCGATACTCACCAATCAGAATATATCGCGATTGAACTAGCAAAACGCATTAATGCTGTTGTTATGCCACCTGTTGCTTACGGCATTTCAAAAACTTTTGAAAAGTTTCCTGGAACAGTCTCACTGTCTATTCCCACTTATCAATTAATGTTATCTGAAATTGGATTTGGCCTTATTCAACAAGGTTTCAAACATATCATTCTCCTAAACGGAAACAGGCCTAGTGGAACAGCTAATGATCAAGTGGCAAGACATCTGATCGATGAATATGATGAAGAATATGATTTCATGGTATCAGCCGTAAGTTACTGGGAGCCTGCCGCAGATAAGATACATGCCATGCGTAAATCTGAAGAAGGGGGAATGGGTCACGCTGGAGAGATGGAGACTTCTTTTCAACTTGCGACTCGCCCCGATCTTGTGAAAATGGAATTGCTGGAAGGGGTACATTATGGTCCTGTTGGCTGGGATCTGGTTGCACCAACAAATCCAACCCGTACATATGTAAAACGCCCTCGCCCACAAGCTGGACATGCTGCCATTTTTGGCGACCCTTCAGATGCTTCTGCCGAAATGGGACGCTCATGCATTGAAGTTATTGTTGACGCATTACATGAAACTTTTAAAAATATAAAGGGTTCGTATGAAGACCGGACTTAATATCAAATTCTGCACTAATAGAATGTTACTGGTTAGTATTGATTGTTGGTCTCCAACCAAGATCACTTGATATATTATGCGACATGAGCATTAGGTTTTGTTTTAATTCCTCACAAGCACTTTCGTCATTAGCTAAATTGCTCAGATAAACAAAACACACACATCCAGCTATATTATTCAGGTTGTCGAATATTGGAGCTGCCATTGAACCTGTATGAGGTTGAACGTCTGCAAATGTCATAGAAAATTTATTTTCCCTCACTTCATCAAGAATTGCTCTTAGTTGATGGGGATCAGTAACCGTTTTTGCAGTCAAGGCATCAAGAGGATGTGATAGATAGTCATCAATAAAATCAGAATGGGAGAAAGCTAAAAGCACATGACCCTTAGAGCCGGTATGTAATGGTAAATGATGTCCGTATTGGGCTTTAGATATTGGGTGTTGTTGCCGTTTTTCCGCATGAATAACAACTGAGTAATTCCCAATTCGTTCAACAACCTGAACATCCGCATTTCTTATCTTATTAGCTCTGGCAAGGTATTCAAGGGAAGAAGTCAACGCTTTATTATTGCTAAGATATGAAGACCCCAGATACCACATTCTGGCGCCTATTTCATATCTGTTTGTAGTCTCGTCACGAGAAATAAATTGTGCTTTTTCTAGTTTTTTAGTTGTACGGTGAACAGTAGCCCAGGGGATATTTAAAGCCTTTGTAATATCAACAACTCGACAGGGTTGTTTTGCGATTAAGTCTAAAATAGTAAAAGCTCTATCCATACCTGAAGAGGGATTTGTGCCAAATGAAAATAAATTATTCTCATTTTTGATTTTATCCGGAATTCTAGCCATTCTTTTCCTCTAAAATCAGATACCCGAGTAAAGTTAAAAGCTTAAATATATAAACGGTATTATATATTTTGTGATTTAATTACCATCAAAATGAACCTATAGCATAATATATATTTTTCGTAAAATTATATTGAAATATGAGAACATGATGAATGATAAACTTTGGAAAAACTCTGCCTGTAATATTGTAGACGCGTTACTTTCAAAAACCATAAAACCAACTGACGTCCTTGATGCATTAGAGTTACGATGTGCATCAGTTAATGAAACGATTAATGCCTTACCAACCCTTTGTTTTGATCGCGCATATGATTCAGCTTTAAAAATTGAAGCCAAGAAAGAAACAGCAGTTGGTCATGATTCTGGCTATCCATTCTACGGATTACCCATTCCTATAAAAGATACATATAAAGTAGCAGGGGTTCGTACAACATTTGGTTCACTTGCTTTTGAAAACTACATACCTGATTGTTCTGATATTATTGTGCAGACCATTGAAAGGGCTGGTGGTATAATCTACGCTAAATCGAATACCCCTGAATTTGAAGCAGGGGCAAGTACATTTAATGAAGTCTTCGGGTTTACCAGGAATCCATGGAATACACTACATTCTGCAGGTGGTTCTTCTGGGGGAGCGGCCGCATCTGTTGCTTCTGGGATGGCCTTTATTGCACAGGGGTCAGATTTTGCATGCTCATTGCGTTATCCAGCCGCATTCTGCGGCGTGGTTGGTCTTCGTCCAACCCCCGGCCTTATTCCACAAGGGCCGGGGAAATTATCTTATCAATCCCTATCTGTTCTCGGGCCTATAGCAAGAACTGTTAATGATATAGGTTTAGCGATGGATGGGTTTTGTGGTTTTGATCCGCGTGACGCACTTTCAAACCCTATGAAATATCCCCCTAATGTTTTCAGACAAGCCGCTGAAAGCCCGGCAGCACCAAAGAGTTTTGCATATTCACCCGATTTAGGCCAGGCAGTAGTATCAAAAGAGATAAAAAAAATAGTTAATAATGCCGTCAATAAACTATCTAGCCATGGTCCTAATATGGCGTATGAGCATCCTGAACTTGATGAATGCCACGAGGCATTTAATACTCTTAGAGCCTTTCAGTTTGCAACAGTCTGGGGTGATGTGATGATTGCAAACCAAGATGAGCTAAAGCCAGAAGTGGTCTGGAACATTGAAAGGGGATTTGAACTAGATGCAAACACTCTTTCAAAAGCAGAACATTTAAGGTCAGATTTACGCCTCAGAATGATAGAATTTCTGGATCTGCATAATTTTCTAATCACACCTGCCACACCTGTAACTCCCCCAAAAGTAGAGGAAAGGTTTGTAAAATCTATCGAGGGTGAAGAAATGAAAACATATCTCGATTGGCTTGCATTGGGATACGCGATCACAATAACAGGATGTCCTACAATAGCTCTACCATGTGGTATAAACAAAATGGGATTGCCAGTTGGCCTACAAATTACTGGGCGCCCTTATGATGAGCTTAATTTATTAAAATTTGCTGCTTGGGTTGAGAACATTTTGATAGAAGAAATGGCTTGTGAGAAAAATGATTTGATTTCCTAGATATAATTACTGCTATACTCACATTATTGTTGACAACTTTATTTTTATATACCTAAATTTATATAATGTATCCATCTAGTGGATATTAATGTATGCTCATTTATATGAATTTATGGATACCTAGTCTAGGAGAAGTTGAGATGAAGCCACCAGTTTTTGATTATTTAACGCCTTCATCATTAACAGAAGCAGCTCAAGTCATTAATGAAACTCCAGGGGCTATGATTATAGCTGGGGGGCAAAGTCTTATACCAGCACTCAATTTTAAACTTGCCTGGCCGTCTGCACTAATTGATATCCGGAACATTCCTGATTTAGATACAATTCAAATTGATGACGATGAAATCATTGTTGGTGCAAGCGTACGTCATTGTGATGTAGAAAAAGATCAACGCATTGGCAAACGGCACCCGATTATGCATAAGGCAATGGCCTATGTTGCACATTCGCCAATTCGGAATCGTGGAACAGTTGTAGGAAGCATTTGTCATGCTGATGCTGCGGCTGAAATGCCACTGATACTTGTGCTAACTGACGGATACGTTACAGCGACAAGTGTTGATGGTAGCAGAACAATAGCTGCGCGTGATTTTTTCAAATTTCATATGACAACATCACGTCATGATAATGAAATCATACAAAGTGCGCATTTTCCTATTCCAAATTCTATGGGCGGTTATTCCTTTCAAGAGTTTGCAAGACGAAGTGGTGATTATGCTGTAGCGGCCATAGCATGTTTGATGACTCTTGATAATAGTGGGAAAATTGAGGAAGTTAAAATTGCTGGATGTGGAATTTCACATCGTCCTATCCGACTTAACAGTGTTGAGCAGGTGGTAGTAGGAACAACCCTTACGGAAAATGATGTGAGTCAGGCAATTGAAGCTTTAGCCGAGTCCGTTACATCGCCAGATGATATCCATGCAACCAAAAAATACCGGAAGTATTTAGCGGGAAAATTACTATCAAAATCGTTGGTTGAAGCAAAAGAAAGAGCACAAAAGAGGGAATTATCATGAAAACGGTTAGAAAACTAACACCGTCTAAATCAGCCGACCCAACAAGAAAAATTTCCTTAACGGTTAATGGTGAAACTGTTGAAAGGGAAGTTAGTGTAAGGATGCTTCTTTCTGATTTTATCAGACATGAATTGGGTCTAACTGGCACTCATGTTGGATGTGAGCATGGTATTTGCGGCGCATGCACTATAATAGTTAATGGCGAATCGTCCCGTTCCTGTACCATCCTTGCTGTCCAGTCTGACGGTATGGATTTAAGAACAATTGAAAGTGTTGCTGAAAAGGGTGGTTGTTTGCATCCCATCCAGCAGGCCTTTCAGGATAATCATGCATTGCAGTGTGGATACTGCACTCCGGGAATGATTATGAATATAATAAGTGAGTTTGAGTCCAACTCAAAAATCGATACCTCTGAAGAGAGTATCCGGGAGCTTCTTTCGGGAAATCTTTGCCGGTGCACAGGATATGCAAACATTGTTGAAGCGGTTCGCGATGCAGCGGAGCGTATGGGGAAAAACTAATATAATTAGATAGGGTTAAAACATGTCTACCAGAACATTTGGAACACGAGTTAAAAGAAATATAGACCCAAAGTTTCTTCGTGGAGAGGGGTCCTACGTTGATGACATTGATTTACCCGGAGTACTTCATGCAACTTTTGTCAGAAGTCCATTTGCCCGGGCTAAAATTAGTAAAATAGATGTTCAAGACGCGCTTAGTATGGAAGGTGTCATGGCCATTTATACGTGCGATAACATAGGTAAATTAGATATTGAGCTTCCCCTATTAATTCCACATGATTGTATGAAAGATGCGCGCACTCAACGACCACTTGCCCGTGATGATGTTTATTATGTTGGCCAAACGGTTGCTATGGTTGTTGCAATAAATAGGTATGTTGCTGAAGATGCCGCCCTTTTGGTTGATGTTGATTATGAACCATTGCCAGTTGAGGTTGATCTCGAAAAGGCGGTTCTGGATAGTGCTCCTTTGGTGCACCCTACCCACCCTAAAAACATCGCAGCTGATTTGGTTCAAGTTTCAGGTGATCCGGAAGCTGCTATGCTAAAAGCAGATCATGTTACTAAAATACGGGTTGAAGTAGAACGTTCTACTGCTGCATCAATGGAAACACGCTCCGTTGCTGCGCGATATGACAGAGTTTCTGGTGAGTTGACTGTATGGGATGGCACACAGGCACCATTGACTGTGCGCGGGGGCTTAGCGTCAATCTTTGAAATGGATGAAGATAAAGTCAGAGTTATTGCGCCAGATGTTGGTGGCGGCTTTGGCCAAAAAGTCATGTTCCCCTATCCTGATGAGTTACTAGTACCTATGGCGGCTATGGAACTTGGCTATCCAGTTAAGTTTATTGAAGATAGACGAGAAAACTTTATTGGTTCTAATCAGGAGCGCAAGCAGATACATGATATAGAGCTTTATGCAACAAAAGACGGTGAAGTATTAGCACTGAAGGACTTCTTTCTGCATGATACAGGTGCATTTATTCCATACGGTATAGCAATTGCTCAAGTTGCTTCAACGTCAATTGCCGGACCATATCAAATTCCCAATATTCATGTACAGTTTCAGGCTGTTTATACACCAACAATTACGATAACCCCTTATAGGGGATGTGGCCGCCCACAGGCGTGTTTTGCTATCGAGCGGGCAATGGATCAGCTTGCAGACGACCTGGGGATGAGTCGATTTGAAATTCGGCGCAAAAACTTAATTGCTGATGATCAATTTCCATATGTCAGAGAGGGCTTAATGTTTGCTGACGGCTTGCGTGTTTCAATGGATAGTGGGCAATATCAGACCGCTTTAGACATGGTAGAAGAAAAAATAGGCGCTAAAGACTTCCCAAAATTACAGGAACAGGCTCGTAGCGAAGGTAAGCATCTAGGTCTAGGCCTTGCATTTTATGTTGAAGGAACGGGTCTAGGCCCATATGAGGGTGGGCATATAAAAATTCATCCTATTACGGGAAAAGTTTATGTAAACACAGGCTTATCTGGTCAAGGTCAGGGTCACGATACTGTATTCGCACAAATTGTAGCTGATCAGCTTGGTGTTAAAGTTGAGGATGTTATTCTTACTGAAGGCGATAGTGGTGCCTTTGATTGGGGAGTAGCAACATTCGCTAGCCGAGCCGCTGTTGTATCCGGAAATGCTATTCATAAAACTGCTATAATTGTTCGTAAAAAAACAATTGTGGCAGCGGCTAATATGCTTGAAGTTGGAGAAGACGAAGTTGAACTTCGCGATGGACATGCATGGGTAGTTAACAGTAACAGATGCGTGTCACTTGCTGCAGTTGCAACCGCGACAAACCCCTTACGTTATGCTTTTAATGAAGCAGCCAAAGCCGCCACACAATTTGCCCCGGCTAGTAAACATGATGGTCCCGCCCTTGATGATGGGCAGTCACCCGGATTAGAAGCGACTGATTATTTTAGCCCGGCTTGTGCTACATGGGCATATGGTGTTCATGCGGCGATTATCGAAGTTGATGATGTGACTTGCTCAGCAAAAGTCGTGAAATACGTGCTTATACATGATTGTGGAAACATGATTAATCCCACAATTGTTGAGGGTCAGGTTATGGGTGGTTTAGCCCAGGGGATAGCAGGCACTCTTTATGAAAAAATTGAAATTGATGAAGATGGCAATATTACAAATGCCAATTTTGTAGATTTCTTAGTTCCATATGCAACTGAGATTCCACCTGTTGAAATCTATCATTTAGAAACCCCCTCACCGCTAAATCCACTCGGCGTTAAAGGTGTAGGCGAAGCAGGATGTATTGCGGTTGGCGCTACAATCGCTTCGGGTCTTGCGGATGCCCTAGAAAAATTCAACAAACCAAAGTTTCTGTCTTTGCCAATAACTCCGAGCATGATCTTTGATGTGATAAGCGATGAAGCACAAAATTAGTAAAATCAAAAACCTACTTAAGATGATAAATAAATGGAACAAGTCTGAAATAAATTAAATCTGAATTAAACATGGGAGGTAATCATGAATAAACTATTAACCACAAGCTTGCTGATTATTATTGGTTTATTTTCAATAACAAAAGCAGCAGTAGCAGAACAAATTATCAAAGGTGATCCTAAGCCTGCGATGATAATATTTTCGCAAAAGAATGACGGTGGATGGTCACAAGCACTTGATGAAGCGCGCCTAAAGGTTGAGGCTGATCTTGGAATTAGTATACCTGTCGTAGAAAATGTCCCAGAAAATGCTGCTGCCGTGAAGCCTGCTGTCGAGCTATTCATTGATCGGGGGCATAATATTATTATTGGATCAGCTTTTGGCTATTCCGATGCCTTTAAAGAACTTGCTGAGAAACATCCAGATGTTGTTTTTCTTAATCCAGCTGGCACAACTAATGCTGATAATCTCATGTCTTTCTATGGCAGAACCTACGAGAGTCAGTACTTATGTGGCATGGCTGCAGGAGCCATTTCAAAAAGTGGCAAACTGGGGTTCGTTGCGGCAAACCCATTTGGTTTGGTTAACTGGACTGTAAATGCCTATGCGATGGGTGCTCAACAGATGAATCCGGATGCCACAGTTACCGTAATATTCACAGGCGCATGGAATGATCCTGTTAAAGAAAGAGCCGCTACAGAAGCCCTGACAGAGCAAGGAATTGATGTCATTGGCCAGCATGTAGATACGCCAACACCTCAAATTGTATCTGAAGAAAAAGATATATACTCAACAGGTCATCATCGTGATCTGTCTGAGTTTAGCGCAGCCACCCAATGTTCTTCAGTATGGGTCTGGGAACGGTTCTTGACTCCCGAAATTAAAAAAATTGCAGATGGAACATGGGAGTCATCACAATGGGGTGCTTTCCTATCCATTTCTCAAGGCGGTACAGACATTGCCTGTTGTGGAGATGCCGTTTCTGATACTGATAAATCTAAAATCATGAAAGCACGCGATGAAATCATGGCAGGTAAACATGTTTTCGCTGGCCCACTTAAGGATGCATCAGGCACAGTTCGTGTGAAAGAAGGTGACGTTCTAGGTGATGGGGATTTATGGGGAATGGACTGGTTTGTAGATGGTGTAATCAGCCAATGACCATAACTCAAATAGGCAATAGATAGATGCCTAAAATCACCCGCCAATCACACCTGATTGAAATGGAGAAAATCACCAAATCATTTGGTGATTTTCTAGCTATTGACCAAGTAAGCTTCAACCTTACACAAGGTGAAATACATGCACTGTTAGGTGAGAATGGTGCGGGTAAATCTTCGCTTATGAATGTGCTTGCTGGAATATACGCACAAGATGAAGGACAAATAAAACTTGATGGCAATACCGTAGATATCACTGGACCGGCCATGGCAAAGTCACTCGGTATTGGCATGGTCCACCAACATTATAAATTAGTTTCAAGTTTTTCTGCCTTAGACAATATCGCTCTTACCGTGCCACATGGGACATATCTATCCGGCATTCGTGACTTACGAAAGATAATTATTTCAAAAATGTCCGAAATTGGTTTTGATCTGGATATTGATAAGCAAGTTGGAAAACTCTCAGTCACAGAACAGCAACGTGTTGAAATTTTAAAAGTGCTGCTTGGAGGCGCAAAAATTATCATTCTTGATGAACCCACAGCTGTGTTGACTGACGAAGAGTCAAAGGGGTTTTTCAAGACTATAAAATTATTAGCAGAATCAGGTGCAGCAGTTATTTTAGTAACTCATAAACTCAAAGAAGCTATGAATTTTGCGGATCGCATTACCGTTATGCGTGGTGGTCGAATTATTGATACCATAACACCTGAAGATCTATCAGAAGAACAATTAATCAGACTGATAATAGGTGAAGTTATAATTAATGAACCCAATTTATCTAAAGATATTGGTGATAGGAAAATATCCCTTCAAAACCTTCAAACCACTTCACATGATGGATCAATAGCCCTTAAAAATATCTCACTCAATATCCGGGAGGGTGAAATTTATGGAATTGCTGGAGTAGGTGGAAATGGGCAGACTGAATTAGCTTCTGCTCTTATGGGGCTATCAAAACTTGAAACTGGGGCAATTCTTTTTAATGGTCATGGCGATATTTCATCTATGCGCCCTGATCAAAGGCGAAATTGTGGACTTGTTTATATTCCGGCAGATCGCCAAAAATACGCCCTGGCTGGTCAACTGAGTTTAACGGAAAACTATGCTATTTCCGGACTGCTACGACATGAATTTGGCAGTTGGTTAAAAGTGAATAGTTTTAAAGCTTGTGAAAAAGCTTCTGAAGCATTCAAAGAATACGATATCATGGGTGTGCGGAATTTAAATCAGAAAGCAGCTTCCCTGTCCGGTGGAAACGCACAGAAATTGGTAATCTCTAGGGAATTCTCCTCAAATCCGTCTTTTATTATAGCCCACAGCCCAAGCCGTGGCCTAGATATACGCGCCACTGCCGCCGTTAGAGCTAAGCTTTGCATGGCAAGAGACAATGGCGCGGCGGTATTATTAATTAGTGAAGACCTTGACGAAATTTTGCTACTTTCTGACACTATAGGGGTAATTAATGGTGGAAGTATAGTTGCTGAGTTTGAAGCGCCGACTGCCCGTCAAGATATTGGAAAGGCGATGGTTAATTGAATTATTCTGGAAATATTCTTACCAAAAAGCGCCTTAATCTTGAAGTTCGCGAACCACTGGGATTGTTAGCAAAAACTATCATATTTCTTATATCTGTTTTTTTGGGCTTATCTATATCAATATTTATTCTTATTTTGTCCGGTGTAAATGCTTCGGATTTATGGAATGAATTTATTATCTATATTTTTACGAGTCAGAAAAATCTATCAGCCGTTCTAGTACAGGCTGTTCCTTTAACCATTGTGGGATTATCAGCGGCCGTCGCATTTCGCGCAAAATTCTGGAATATTGGAATAGAAGGTCAAATGATTTTTGGTGCCATTGCCGCCACTTTCATTGCTACAAATGATGTTGGGCCAGAATCAATGCGCCTAGCACTTATGTTTTTAGCGGCAGCAGCTGGTGGTATTGGATGGATAATATTACCTGCAATCATTAAAATTCGATTAGATGTTAATGAAATTATTTCTACACTTTTAATGAATTATATTGCCTTTAATTTTTTACTTCATCTGCTATATGGGTCTTGGCGGGACCCTTTAACTGGATTTCCAAACTCTCAGCAATACGACGCTTTCGAAATTATACCGTTGATTGGGTGGCAGAGCCTTAATTTTTCAATTGTAATTGCCATTTTTCTTGCCGCTGTAATTTTTTGGTTATTTGTCTTTTCTCGATTTGGATACATGCTTCGTGTTCTCCACAGTAACGCTAATATGGCGCAATCACTAGGAATACGAGTGGGTATTCTTATTTTTCTGGCAACTATTATTTCAGGTGCCCTTGCTGGTATCTGTGGCTTTGCCGTAAGTGCCGGTATAGAAAGTCGAATGACCCAGTCCTTTTTTGTGGGTTATGGTTTTTCAGGAATTTTAATAGCATTTTTAGCAAGAGAGAACCCCATTGGTATCCTGATAGTATCCTTGCTATTTTCAATTTTAGTCATTGGTGGCCAAAGCTTGCAGGTGTTCTATCAAATACCTTTTGCAATGGTGCAACTAATTCAAGCAATTATCGTAATGTGTGTGGCCGGGTCAGAATTTTTCATACGCTATCGAATTTCTATATTAAAAAGGTAACAGTATGGATTTTCTTGTTTTTTGGCTATCAAATGTTCCTAGTTTTGCCGCCCCATTTGCACTGGGCGTTCTTGGCATGATCATTTGCGAACGATCTGGAGTACTTAATCTAGGCGCAGAAGGGTTTGTTCTTGTTGGTGCCATGTCAGGCGCGGGTGTTTTAATTAGCTTAGGAGATTATCCTCTTTCAGCAATAATTATTGCTGGTGCATCTGCGTCAGCCCTCGGTCTGTTATTTGGGTTTTTGGTTGTGTTACTTAGAGTAAATCAGGTTATTGCAGGCCTGATCATGGTATTCTTAGCACAAGGGTTAACCAGTTTAATATCTAGAAATATGGGGTGGGTAAACAAGCCATTTTCTGGTTTGGGGCGGATAGACTTTGGATTTTTAACTGATATACCATTTTTAGGCCCTGTTATATTTGGTCAGGATATAATCGTTTATATTACTATTTTACTATATATCCTTTCGTTTTATTTTATATATCGAACCAACATCGGGTTACGGCTTCGTGCTGTTGGTGAAAACCCTGATGCCGTTGATGCGGCAGGGGGTAATGTTATTCTTCTACGGTTTATGGCAATCCTTATAGGCGCTTTTTTTCTTGGTGTTGCGGGTGGCTATCTTACTGTCGTTGTTGCTAAGATATGGGTTGATGGAATATCAGGGGGTAGAGGATGGATTATCATTGCATTGGTAATCTTTGCAAGATGGCAGCTCTGGCGTTCTATTATTGGCGCGGTCTTATTTGGTTGCATCGAAGCATTAATTCCAAGATTAGCCGCAGTTGGTGTCCAGCTACCCCAATACTTTATTCTAATGCTTCCATATGTTGTGACTATACTTGTCATGATTTGGTCGAATTTGAAGGGAAATAACAAGCAAGATACGCCCCTTGCTCTTGGAAGGCCTTATCTTCGAGAAGAAAGGCACTGAATACGTTTTAATAAAGATTAATAATGTTAATGAATGTTTTTTTAGTAGATAAATACCCTTTGTTTAAGTTAATAAATATCAAGATATTGGAATGGAGTAAGTCATGTGTGGCATTGTTGGACTTTTTTTGAAAGATGATGCATTAAAACCCCAGCTGGGGGAAATGCTAAGCGCGATGTTGATCACCATGACTGATCGCGGCCCTGATAGCGCCGGCATAGCCATTTATGGCGATGAAACCGCTGGCCAGACAAAAATTACTGTTCAATCCGGTACGCCGGATAGCGATTTTCCAGCACTGGAAAAACATATCCAAGACCAGACCCATCTGGCCAAGGATAAGCTGAGCTTTACCATGCGTGACACTCACGCAGTGATTGTTGCAGCAGAAACTGATAAAGATCATATTCTGACGCTTATCATAAATAATCATCCGAATATCCGGGTGATGAGCCAGGGGCAAAGCATTGAGATTTATAAAGAAGTTGGGCTGCCCAAAAATGTGGTGGAACGCTTTGCGCTAACACAAGCCACAGGAAGCCACGGCATTGGCCATACCCGCATGGCCACCGAGTCAGCCGTTACCACATTGGGCGCACATCCGTTTTCAACAGGTAGTGATCAATGCCTTGTTCATAATGGTTCATTATCCAATCATAATATGATGCGCCGCAAATTGCGCGCTGAGGGCGTGAATATTCAAACCGAAAATGATAGCGAAGTCGCCGCCGCCTATTTATCCGCACGGATGAGCGAAGGAGAAACTCTGGGTGAGGCGCTGACATCCGGGTTGAATGATCTAGACGGATTTTTCACATTTGTTGTTGGGACAAAAACCGGTTTTGGTGTTTTGCGTGACCCCATTGCCTGCAAACCTGCAGTCATGGCAGAAACCGATGCCTATGTTGCTTTCGGGTCAGAATATCGGGCTTTGGTAAATCTGCCAGATATCGATCAAGCCAGAGTCTGGGAGCCTGAACCAGCTGAAGTCTATTTCTGGAGCCATTAGAACATGACAACTATTGATATAACCGAACAGGGGTTGCGGTATCTGAATGAGACACTGCAACAACAATCAACAGGTACCAATCAGAAAGAATGGGATATTATTAATCCACGCGGAAGCCATGCTATCGCGGTTGGACTGGATGCGCCTATTCAAGTCACGGTTAATGGATCAACCGGATATTATTGTGGCGGCATGAACAAACAGGCCAGCATCACCATCAAAGGTTCAGCTGGCCCCGGCGTGGCCGAAAACATGTCATCCGGCATGGTCGTCGTCGAAGGCGATGCCAGCCAGTATGCTGGGGCAACCGGTCGTGGCGGCACATTGGTCATTCGCGGCAATGCCGCCTCGCGTTGTGGCATATCCATGAAAGGCATTGATATTATCGTTGCCGGAAATATTGGCCATATGTCCGCGTTCATGGCACAGAAAGGTAATCTGGTGGTGCTAGGTGATGCCGGTGAAGCATTGGGCGATTCGCTTTACGAAGCACGGCTATTTGTGCGCGGGTCAGTCAAAAGCCTAGGTGCTGATTGCATAGAAAAAGACATGACTGAGGCGCATATCAAACAGCTGGCCGAATTGCTGGAACGCGCTGATATGGATGCTGATCCCGCGCAATTCCGCCGTTATGGGTCTGCTCGCCAGCTCTATCATTTTGATGTTGATAATGTTTCTGCTTATTGAGGATATTTATGACCGACGCAAAAAAACCAGATACCCCCCGGACAGAACCTGTTCAGTCAGCAACATTTACCAAATCGGTTAATGCCGAGATTCGCCGTGCCGCTGATACCGGCATCTATGATATCAGAGGCGGCGGGGCTAAACGAAGCGTCCCGCATTTTGATGATCTGTTATTTCTGGGCGCATCCATCT
Organism: Alphaproteobacteria bacterium; assembly: GCA_018701255.1. Lineage (GTDB taxonomy): Bacteria > Pseudomonadota > Alphaproteobacteria > Puniceispirillales > UBA1172 > UBA12202. The sequence continues at coordinate 23,765 of JABIWM010000023.1, forward strand.
CACGTTATCCGCTAGAAGGCTATCGGGAAAAATGCGCGACCAACGTCACGTTAGGCACCCGTTTTGCCAAAAAACCAATAGAACTGGATATCCCGATTACTATCGCCGGGATGAGCTTTGGCGCATTATCAGGTGCGGCCAAAGAAGGATTGGGACGTGGTGCAACCGCCGCCGGAACATCAACTACCACCGGTGATGGCGGCATGACCGAAGAAGAACGCGGCCATTCCAAGATGCTGGTCTATCAATATCTGCCCTCACGGTACGGCATGAATCCTGATGATTTGCGGCGCTGTGACGCGATTGAAGTTGTGGTCGGGCAAGGCGCCAAGCCGGGTGGTGGCGGCATGTTGCTAGGCCAGAAAATCAGCGACCGTGTGGCTGATATGCGTGATCTGCCTGCCGGTATTGATCAGCGATCAGCGTGTCGGCATCCAGACTGGACAGGCCCCGATGATCTGGAAATCAAAATTCTTGAGCTAAGGGAAATTACCGGCTGGGAAAAACCGATCTATATCAAAGTCGGTGGCGCCAGACCATATTTTGATACCGCATTAGCGGTCAAGGCCGGTGCAGATGTTGTCGTTCTGGACGGAATGCAAGGCGGCACGGCGGCAACACAGGATGTATTTATTGAACATGTTGGTATCCCGACATTAGCATGTATCCGGCCAGCGGTTCAGGCGCTTCAGGATTTGGGCATGCACCGGAAAGTGCAATTGATTGTATCGGGCGGGATTCGTAATGGTGCTGATGTGGCCAAAGCACTGGCACTGGGTGCTGATGCGGTTTCTATTGGCACGGCGGCGTTGATTGCCATGGGTGACAATGATCCGAAATGGGAAGACGAATATCAGAAACTTGGCACCACAGCCGGTGCATATGATGATTGGCACGAAGGCCGTGATCCGGCGGGAATTACTACACAAGACCCCGAACTAGCGGCACGGCTTGATCCTATTCAGGCCGGTAAGCGGCTGGCCAATTATCTCAAAGTCATGACACTGGAAGCACAAACCATTGCGCGGGCTTGCGGCAAAAGCCATGTCCATAATCTGGAACCCGAAGACCTATGCGCATTGACGATTGAGGCGGCGGCCATGGCAAGAGTGCCGCTGGCCGGAACAGAATGGATACCCGGAAAAGGCATATAGCAGGCTATAAAAGGAGGAAACCATGGCAATTGATCTGGCAGAATACGGAAAGAAAAACAGTATAAAATATTTCATGATATCCTATACAGACCTGTTCGGATATCAACGTGCCAAGCTTGTCCCGACACAGGCCATTGCCGATATGCAAACCGATGGTGCCGGATTTGCCGGATTTGCATCATGGCTGGATTTAACGCCAGCACATGCCGATATGCTAGCCGTGCCGGATGCGTCATCCGTTATCCAGCTGCCATGGAAAAAAGAAGTCGCATGGGTTGCCGCCGATTGTGTCATGGAAGACGAAAACGTCATGCAGGCACCGCGCAATGTGCTGCGCTCACTAATTGATCAGGCCGAAGGCAAGGGCTATCATATCAAATCCGGCGTTGAGGCAGAATTTTTTCTGCTGACCCCTGAGGGCGATCAGGTATCCGATCATTTCGATACAGCGGAAAAACCATGTTATGATCAGCAAGCCGTGATGCGCCGTTATGATGTCATTGCTGAGATTTGTGACTACATGCTTGAGCTGGGCTGGAAGCCATATCAGAATGATCACGAAGACGCGAATGGCCAATTTGAAATGAACTGGGAATTTGATGATGTCTTGCGGACGGCAGACAAACATTCCTTTTTCAAATTCATGACGAAATCTGTTGCCGAAAAACATGGATATCGGGCTACTTTCATGCCAAAGCCAATACAGGGGCTAACCGGCAATGGCTGTCATGTGCATGTATCTGTCTGGGATAAATCCGGCAAAACAAATATGTTTGCCGATGATCAGATGGAACTCGGCCTATCACAGGATGGCCGCCATTTTCTGGGCGGAATTATGCATCACGCGTCAGCGATGGCGGCGATTACCAACCCGACCATCAATAGCTATAAGCGGATTAATGCACCACGCACATCATCAGGAGCGACATGGGCGCCCAATAGCGTGACATGGACAGGCAATAACCGCACGCATATGGTGCGCGTTCCGGGACCCGGCCGTTTTGAATTGCGGCTTCCGGATGGGGCGGCTAATCCCTATTTGTTGCAGGCGGTCATTATCGCCGCCGGTCTGAACGGGTTGGAACAAAAAGCAGACCCCGGCAAGCGTTATGACATTGATATGTATGCTGAGGGTTATAAGGTACGCGGCGCCCCTAAATTACCACTTAACTTGCTGGATGCTTTGCGGGCATTTGACCGTGACAAGGGGCTTAAGGCCGCTATCGGGGATAATTTTTCAGCCGCGTTTCTCAAATTAAAGCATCAGGAATGGAATTCCTATGCCTCACATTTCACCCAATGGGAAAAAGACAACACTCTAGATATCTAAAAGGAGCATGATAATGTCAGATAGCGTGCGCGTAGAAACTCACGGCCATGTTCTGGTGGTCACTTTAAATAAACCCAAGGTAAACGCCATTGATCATGAAATGAGCCGGGCTCTGGGTGCGGCGTTTGCCCGATTGCGTGATGAACATGATTTGCGGGTCGGGGTGATTACCGCCGAGGGTGATCGCATTTTTTCTGCCGGATGGGATTTAAAGTCGCTAAATAGCGGTGATGCCCAGCTGGATGAATGGTGGAATGACGGTGATTATGGTGATGGCGGCTTTGCCGGATTGACCGAAAACTGGTCGCTCAATAAACCGGTGATTGGTGCCTTGAACGGGTTGGTCATTGGCGGCGGGTTTGAAATTGCGCTAGCTTGTGATCTGCTTATTGCCAGTGATCATGTTGAGTTTGCTTTGCCGGAAATGCCGCTTGGTATTATTCCGGATGCTGGCGCCATACAACGTCTGCCGCGCCGGATACCATATAACATTGCTATGGAAATGCTGTTGCTTGGTCGCCGCATGAAAGCCGATGAAGCGGCGCATTACGGGCTGATTAATAAAGTCGTACCACATGCCGATCTGATGACAGAAGCGATGGATTGGGCTGGCCGTCTGGCATGGGCGGCACCACTGGCTATGCAGTCCGTGAAAGAAGTGTTGCGGCATATTGAATGCCAGCCAATGCAGAAAACATTTTCCGCTATGCGCGAAGATGATTTGCCAACTTACCGGTCTATGCTTTCATCCGAAGATGCCGCCGAAGGCATCAAGGCCTTTGTTGAAAAAAGAGAACCGGTTTTTAAAGGAAAATAATCATGCGAATGGCAAGTGATCAGGTAAAACACGTCACCAGCATTGGCGCAGGCCCAATTGGTGCTGGATGGGCGGCGCATTTTCTGGCGCGTGGATATGATGTTACCGCCTATCTGCATGACCGCAACGAAGAAGATAAATTCATGTCCGTGGTGAACACCGCGTGGCCATGTTTGATTGATCTGGGGCTGGCAGATGGTGCCAGCATGGATCGGTTGACCATAACCGATGATCTGGCCAAGGCCACGAAAGACGCACAGTTCATTCAGGAAAGCGCCCCTGAACGGTTGCCAATCAAGCAGGATTTATATGAAACCCTAGGCCGCATCACCGCACCAGATGTCGTGATTGCATCCAGCACATCCGGCTTGCCCATGACCGATATTCAGGCGACATGTTCAACCCCTGAGCGTTGTGTAGTCGGGCATCCGTTTAATCCACCCTATCTGTTACCATTAGTTGAGGTGATTGGCGGCAACAAAACCACCAATGATGCGCTTGACTGGGCGATGGATTTTTATGCTATCGCTGGCAAAGAACCTGTTCGGCTAAAAAAGGAAATCCCCGGATTTATAGCAACCCGATTGCAAGAAGCGTTATGGCGCGAAGCATTGCACATGGTTGCAAATGGCGAAGCAACCCCCGAAGATATTGATCGGGCATTGCGCTTTGGGCCTGCCCCGCGCATGGCTGTTCAAGGGCAGTGCATGGCGTTTCATGTGGCTTGCGGCGCGGGCGGCATGGCAACCAATCTGGATCAATTCGGGCCGGCGCTCAAATTGCCATGGACACGGCTGGAAGCCCCTGAGTTAACTCAGGAATTACGCGATGCAATGGTGGATGGATGCAATGCCATGGCCGAAGGCAAACATTTCGAAGACATGGCCGCAGACCGTGACCGCCGGATTGTTGCCATTCTTAAAGCCGCCAATGATCCGCTTTAATCGCTGACATGTCTAGG
>JABIWM010000161.1 GCA_018701255.1 Alphaproteobacteria bacterium
ATGAAAGACGATTTCATAAAACGTGTTTGAAACAATGCTGGAAAAATCATCCTTTTGCTTATAGGCATATTCATAACTAGGCCGCATCCATGTTGCCGCGTTCGTCAGATTCGGATTTCTTTTATAACCATAATACCAGAATGTGCCTTCGATATATCTGGCCGCATACTGGTTCTTTTTAGCGGCATCCTTAACAAACTTTTCACCCAGTTTGATATTGCCGCCCTGATTACCGTACATCATATGGATAATTCCATACGCAAACATACTATCAGCAATGCGCTGTTTCGCTTTTGTATCGAATGAGCTTTTGCCAGACGTGGCCAGCATAATGGCCAAATCTTCGCTATTCGGATTATTCACAAAGTTTTCAAATAGCTCTTTGCCTTCCGGACTGTCAAAGCCGCCTTTAATAACGTTTAAACTGGGCAAAAACGGAATAGGTGAGCGGGCTGGCGATTGAAGCATTTTATCTATTTCAGCGACCGGCATACCAAAGCTCTTTTCCAGCTTTTTCATATCAGCCTTTTCCAGCTTTTTATAGATATTCGGCTTGGGTTTGCGCTTACAGATAAAATTAATAGTGCTGTTGCTATTCGCAATATCGCTAGCCGCAGACACCTTTTGCAGATGGTTTTGAAAAACGGAGTTATTATTAATAGATTTTTCAATTAATGGTGAAGCCATGTCAGCATGTGCAAATGATGCGGCAAACATGAAGAAACCTAAGCAGGTTAGGCGAAAAGACGATAGTTTCATAATGATCCTCAATATTAGCATTTAGTATATAAAATAATGCTAATTAATATTTTTCAACTCAATTACCGGCATTAATTATTTGCCAGTGAGGATGTAAAATAAATATCCACAGCTTCAGCAAAAACCGATTGATATTCTGCTTCCAGCCACGGGTCAGATAAGCCGGAGCTGTCAAATTGTTCATCCAGCATAAAAGCCTGTTCGTATTCTGCCTGTTTAAGCAGAGCAAGCCCAAGAAAGGTTTTTGCTTCCGGGGAATTATTGCGCTGGATATAATCATTCATCCGCGTCATCACATCACGATATGCGGCGTGATCATATAGCTGGCGGGCAATGATCATTTCGGCCTGATGCAACAGCGTTTTATCAATAGATGTAGAACTGACGCGAATATCATCTGATGCGGCTTTACAGATACTTAACACCATGCCGGCATCTGATAGAATCCGGGTATTCATTTTCACCTGTTCCACCTGCCCGGCGTTTTGCCAGATATTCAGAACTGTTTTTATCAGACGGTTATCATCGGTTGTTGCATACAGGTTTTTTTTGACCTCGATAGCTTCGGGGGTCATTAACCGCGACCGGCATAATGGTTCAGCTATTTGTGTCATATCTATATTTGATTTTACCGGAACCGCAATCACGGCATATCGCGTGGCATCTTTTTCAGCAAAAACATAGGCTTTATCATGACCAGCCGGTTCAATAACACTATCAGCAAATAACGTAGCTAGAGCCGCGTTATCATTGATGAACGTTCTGATCACCGCTTGTGCAGAATTGGCATCATTTGCGGCAACCGGCCTGACTATCACCAAAATGATAGCCAGACCAATTACATAACATTGGCGCAACATGATTAGAAATCGTTACCATCAGATACCTGACCGCTGGGGCCTTCCGGATTGTAGCCATCCTCTGATACGCCACCATCAATAGCCATTGTTGTGCTATTATTTGATGGTTGAGTCATAATAACAGACGGGGTTTTATCAATCGCGTTGATAGCATTATTATTTTCTATCGCCGTGCCTTGGGCTATGGCCTGTGCCGATTGCGAATACACCGCTATGGAAAAATACCAATGCCCGTCTGCTGATACAAAACCTTTTGTCTGCACGCCTTCGGGTAGCTGGCCACCGGCAATGGATTCGTAATTATTGCTCATGCTGATTGTATTCAGAAAACTTTCACGTTCCTGATTATAGATTTCCGGATTACCAACATTACCCTGATCATCAACAGGGATAGTGAATTGTTCCACCTGCTCAATCTGGTTTTCATCAAACCCGCCTTCCCAATAGACACTATCGCCACGCAAAAAAGCGATTAATGCATTACGGGCGCGCATGCCTGATTGATCGCGTGACATTTTTTTCAATTGTTTTGCCACGGTGGTATTTTTATTCTGGCGGATAATCGAACTGCCATACCCGATAACAATCTGCTCACCTGTCTGGGGGTGAGTGATCAGCTTTGCGCCCATTGGCGGCGTGGCGTAGCTGGTGATTTCATTCATGACATGTGAAAATGCCGAATTCGGATCATTGGATTGAATAACCGCAGGGTTCAAACGCAAAAACGCGTTACGCGTCTTGGTGCTAGTCGCAATGGAAATAGACACCTCACGCGTGTCAACATCATCACTCACATCATAAACAACATAGGCGGCAAGCATGCCTGAAACAGCTTCTTTACAAACCTCATTAAAGTTTCGGCTTGTATTTGCTGCGCCTTCAACACCGCTATCAATCGCGACCAGATCACTTGCCAGAACATTGCTGCAAGTGTTTTGCAATGGTTTCATATAACCCACCAGCTGTTTTTTTGCGGCCATATATGCCTCAGCATATGCAGCACGTTTTGATAGCAAAGTCGCGTTCGGATTTTCAAAAATAGTATAAGCGGCACTAGCACGGGAAATGGTACCCAAGCCTGTTTTGGTAGAAACAACTCTTACACCGCTATCATCTTCCATCATGTTATTGGCGTAATTCATCCCATCCTGCATGGTATTAGCATGAACGGTTTCGCCGTCATCTACGGCGCCGCTAACATTCCTGTCACCGCCTTGAACCGGTGCAATAAAATCATTCAGATCAATTGACTGCGCCTGCGCCTGTGCTGGCATCACACCAATGGTTATTGGCACCAGACAGGCGGATAGAAAATAACGTAACGCTTTACTAGTCATGATTTACTCCTCAAAGAAATTGTTTTTCTGATCCTGAATTTTGGATTTTGCATCATTCATCTTTTGAGCAGCATCCGCCGCTTCATCAAGTGGATCAGCATAAATAGGCCGCAGGATTAACGAAGATTCAGCAGATATGTTCATATCTAGCGAAATGATTTCTGCTGTTGATTGTTTGGATTGCACGCGTGTGATACGGGCAATCCCGATAATGGTTTCTTTACGTCCGATGCTTTCTTTTGTGTAAGGATCAGCCAGACGTTCGCCTTGCAGAACAATGTTGTATTCTGCCCCATTCTGCATGGTATCTCCGCCCTGCCCAATGGTTAGCACCGCCCCATCAATGGCAACGACTTTCGCCGGATAAATGGCGTTACTGATGAATTGCCCAAGTTGAAATGAGGCATGTTCATCCAGTGCGGTTTTTGCCGGATCAACCTGAAAGATTTGATTTTTGGCATATTTAATCTGTGACGTGGCCACATCGATAATCCGGACAGATACTTCCGCTACATCACTAACGTCACGTTTTATGGCGGTCGTTCCCAGTAATTGGCGATCATTCACTATTCTGCCGTGTTTATAGACGGTAATCATGACCAGATAATCACTGCCTGCACGCTGGCCTAATCGTGCCAGTTCTGATGTTGGCATACCGCCACTGGCAATTAGGTTAAGTTCATCCTGGGTATCGGTTAACATCTGCCGGTCAAGCATCGCAAAGCGGCGCGTCTGGGTCAGATAATCCTCAACTTTGCGGCGAAGTGATCTGGCAAAACGGATCGCATCAGGATCAGATGCGATGGATGCGTCCAGATACGGATCATAAACAGACATACGAAGCCTGTTGAGTTGTTTTGAGGCAACATATTTAGCGACTTTGACACGAAGCACGACTTCTATGGCGTTGTTGAAAT
>JABIWM010000162.1 GCA_018701255.1 Alphaproteobacteria bacterium
CAAAAATGTGCTGAACAGATTGATACCAGTCTGGGGCAATTTGTTGCTGACTATCTGATCACGCCTTGCCGTGCCTTAATTGATATCAGTAATGATACTGGCCTAAGCAAAAGCACGGGCAAAGCCCGGCTTTCTGATATTGCTGATGCCCATGCACAAGCCGCTGAATTGTTATCCCATGACAGCGTTACCCCGTATCAAGTCTGGCAGGGCAGAGCAGGACACAGGCTAGCCAATCTGTTTCACGGCATAAGTGAATATGCTGATAATATGTTGCTGGATATTGCTGATTATGCGGTTCTGTTGCATGAGCTGATGGTTAGCCAGACGATTTACCCCGAAGAAGATTTGCATCCGCGCCTAGCCATTATGGGGCTGGTTGAAGCAAGAATGCAGGCCAGTGATTTGATGATTCTGGGCGGCATGAATGAAGGCGCAACCCCGCCACAATCCCAAGCCGACCCATGGATGAGCCAGAATATGCGGGCGCTTATCGGGTTGCCAACGATGTTCTGGCGAACGGGTATGGCCGCCCATGATGTGATGATGACAATGGCGGCACCGCGTATTCTGATGACGCGTTCCATGCTGGATGCCGGTTCTCCGACCGAACCTTCACGCTGGTGGCGGCGATTGCAAACTGTCCTCAAGGCAAGCGAGATCAGCTTTCCTGAACATCTTACTTATCCCATGTTGGACAAAGCGCGGCATGAACAGCACGCACCAGCAATCATAAAACCGCGCCCACGGCCAGCGCCAATCATTAGCATGGCGGAACGCCAGAAACACATGTCACAATTTTCCGCGACACAAGTGGAAACATTGATGCGTGATCCATATGCCATTTATGCGCGGCGGGTATTAGGACTCAAATCACTTTATCCGATTATGGATACGCCTGATCCAGCGATGAAAGGGACATTATTTCACCGCGCCATTGATCAGTTCATGCGGCAGTATTCTGATGGCGCGTTGCCCGAAGACGCGTTAGCGCAATTAAAAGCAAGAGGCGACGAACAGCTATCGTCACTGGATCGCGCGCCATGGATAAAAATGTTCTGGCAGTTACGATTTAATCGTATTGCCGAATGGTTTATTGACCATGAAAATCAGCACCGCCACGATATGCTGAAAACATATTCTGAAACAAAAGGCGCGGCCAGTTTTGATATTGGCGGCTATCACATCACGCTCACCGCTGAGGCTGACCGGATTGATCTGATGGCTGATGGCAGAGTGCAGATTGTCGACTATAAAACAGGCGTTATTCCGAATATCGGACAGGTAGAAAGCGGCATAAATGGCCAGCTGATTATCGAAGCCATGATTGCCCAGCGGCAGGGTTTTGCCGATATGAATACCGATCCCCAAATGGATATGGAGATGATAAAGCTAGCATACTGGAAGCTATCGGGGACAGCCAGCAAGCCGGTTGAAATTCATCACCGGCCGGGCAAGAAAAAAACTATCGCTGATGTGATCCCGCATATTGAACAACAGCTGATCAACGTCATGCAACCGGATTGGGGATTTGCGTCTGAGGTAATTGCCCATCCATCGCTCAAATATAGCGATTACCGCCATCTGGCGCGTGTCAGGGAATGGTCAATTTCCAGCGTGGATATGGAGGATAGAGATGAGTAATCCACCTATCCATAATCAGGCCAATATAGATCAGGCCAACATAGATCAGGCAACAAGAGCGCAGTTTCGTGCCGCATCACCACAGCAATCTGTCTGGGTGTCGGCACATGCCGGAACAGGAAAAACCCGCGTGTTGACCTATCGGGTGCTACGGCTTCTGATTGATGGAGCAGAACCGTCTGAGATTTTGGCGCTTACCTATACCAGAAATGCCGCTACCGAAATGCGGAACCGGATTTATGAAAGCATTATGGCATGGCCGTATCTGGAAAAAATAAAACTGATTGATGAATGTAAAGCGATTGGTATCGAAAACCCAACCGAAGAACAGCTGGAACGCGCGCGTAATCTGTTTGTCCGGTTGCTGGACGCTACCGCATTTTTGCGAATAGAAACTATCCATGCGTTTTGTCAGTCTGTATTGCGGCGTTTCCCGCGTGAAGCCGGAATAAACCCGTATTTCCGCGTCATGGAAGACAATCAGGCAAAACAGATGAAAGAAACAGCACTGGCGCGAACATTAAGCCAGTCTGCGCATATTATTGGTGATGCGCTGGAACGGCTGGCATTGGTTCGTGATGTCAATGATATCATGACATTAATGCGTGAGATGAGCCGGTATCCGCGATTGCTTGAACAGACCCGCGATCACCCGCAAATGGTCAAACGTCAAATATATGCCCATCTGGGGTGCGCGGATAGCATAGATGATGCGAGCCGTGTTCATCAATTGATCCATGACATGGCTAATCCGGATGCTTCAACGGCCACATTGTTACAGCGTATTGTCCGTTCCAAATCCGAATACGGTACGGCCAGCGAACAGACCAAAGCGCAAGAACTAGCCGTGTGGCTAGAACGCGATAGCCAACATCGACAGGATCATTTGCTGGACTATATCAGCATCTTTCTGACCGGTAAGGGTGAGATGCTATCAAAGCTGGTGAATAAGGATGTTGAGCAGAATGACCCGGAATTAAAACCGGTGATGGAAGCGCACGCCGCCATGTTGATTGATAAGCTGAAAATGATTCATGCTATCGATACCGCACAGAATAGTTTTGATCTGCTGCAACTGGCGCGGATGGAATATGATCATTATCAATCGATTAAATGGCATCGCGGTATGATGGATTATGATGATCTGATCCGGATTACCAGCCGTTTGTTGAACGATACTGGCGTGGCATGGGTACGGTTCAAGCTGGATCAGGGTATCCGTTATCTGATGATTGATGAAGCACAGGATACCAGCCCCGAACAATGGGAAATATTTGATCAGCTGTTTGATGATCAGCTGAATGATCAAACCGATAGAACAAATCATAAAAAACCGCCGCGCACGGTATTTTCTGTCGGTGATTATAAACAGTCTATTTACAGTTTTCAGGGCGCAAAGCCCGCGCAATTTGTTGATCAAGGAGATAAAGTTGCATCGGCAAGCGCGGAATATGGCCGGATGTTTGAACAGGTTTATCTGGATACGTCATTCCGTACAACAGCGGCTATTCTTGATCTGGTTGATCATGTGATTGGCGCGAAGGGTGGGCTGACACCACTAGCAGGTATAGGCAGCCCATTGCCGCATCAATGCCACCGTCAGGGGGCGGCAGGCTGGGTGCATCTGCATAAACCGACCATAGCGGCCAGTGATGATACGCATCCCGCACCGGATGTGATTATTACCCATGCCAGACAAGTGGCAACCGCGATTACATCCATGATTGGCCAGATATATCTGCCGTCGGTTGAACGCATGGCAACAGCTGGTGATATTCTTATCCTGCTCCGGAAACGGGACGGGTTTTATGATGCCCTCCACAGAGAATTGCAAGCTGAGGGCATACCGCTAACCGGTGCGGACAGAATTAAGCTGATGGATGATATCGCCAGCCTTGATCTGGTCGCGTTAGGGGCGGTGATGGTGTTACCCGAAGACGATCTGACGCTGGCGGCGGTATTGAAATCCCCGCTTTTCGGATTGACCGAAGATCAGCTGTATTTTCTGGCGCGTGATCGCAAAAAAAACGAAAGCCTTTTTGCACGGCTTTATCAGAATCCGGCAAATGATGATACGGTTGCACAGGCTTATGACCGGTTGCTGGAATATATGGGACTGGCCGAAAAATTTGGCGTGCACGGATTTTATAATCAGGTGCTGGATATGCCCACTCGCGCCGCCTTTATTCAACGACAAGGCATGCCGGTGCTGGATATTCTGGGTGAGTTTCTGGAACATGCCCGCCGCTATGAAAGTGAACATACGGCATCATTATTGGGTTTTCTGCAGGCCATGAAAACCGATAATACCGATATCAAGCGTGATGATGACGGTGATATCAAGGCGGTCAGAATTATGACTGTTCATGGCGCAAAGGGGCTGGAAGCACCGATTGTCATGATCCCCGATGCCTATCAGATGAAGCAGAATAACAGCACATTACGGCCAGTTGCGGTGCCGGGACTGGATGATCATTTACCGCTATTTTCGGCGGCTAGTCGCTATGTTGACACTAAAGCAGATGCGGTTATCCAAGCGACAGATGCCGTGAAGCAAGCCGAAGACGAAGAAAGCCACCGGTTGCTTTATGTGGCCATGACACGGGCAATGGATGGGCTTTATATTAGCGCATTTGATAAATCACAAAGCCGGTTTGAAAAAAATAGCTGGTTTGAGCGCATTGCCGCCGCGATGGATGATCTGGGCGTAGAACAGAATGATCATGGCTGGTTTTATGGCGCTTATCCTGATACCCCACAACAGAAACGGAAACCGGAACAGAAACCGGAACAGACATCTGATCATGTGCCAGAACATAAGCCGGAACATAAGCCGGATATTCCGGATTGGGTAAACCATGCGCCAAAGGCTGAACCGAAACCCCCACGGCCGGTGGCGCCATCACGACTGTCTGTGCCGCCAACCATGGGATCAATTACCGGTACGGTCAGGAAAGACGCTATCCGCCGTGGCCAGATTATTCACCGTTTGCTGGAAACATTGCCAAAACTGATGCCTGATCTGCGTGCCGCTGCCGCCGACCGTATTATTAACGCCCATGCCAAAGCTGGCGATAGTGATGCCACAAAAACAGAATGGGTGCAGGAAGCCCAAGCGATTATGGACATGCCGGAACTGGCCGCGTTGTTTACAAATCAGGCTTATGCGGAAATACCGGTTAGTGGTCTGGTCGGTAATTATGCGGTAAGCGGCGTGATAGATCGTCTGGTAACGACTGACGATGCCGTGATTTTTGTTGATTTTAAAACAGGTCAAAGCCCTGATGATTTGCGCGATCTAGCACCATCATATGTGACCCAGATGGGGCTTTATGCGCGGCTTCTCGGGGAAATTTTTCCGGATAAACGGATTGATGCCGGTCTGATTTATACCGAAGCCCCCCGGTTATTCTGGCTCACCGATGATATGCTGGCTGATGCTGTTAAAACATTTTTTTATAATCCACAGACGACTTCTTGACGTGATAGCTAACGGTAATTACATTCAAGTAACAACGATCTCGTTAGGATGTGATTATGGCTACTATTAAAACAACAGACAGTGATTTTGCCAAAGACGTACTCGAATCAGATGTTCCCGTACTGGTTGATTTCTGGGCAGAATGGTGCGGCCCATGTAAAGCGATTGGCCCGGCACTCGAAGAAATGTCTGATGAACTGGGCGATCAGATCAAGATTGTTAAGGTAAATATTGATGAAAATCCCCAAACACCACAGCAATATGGGGTTCGCGGTATTCCGACTTTACTGATATTCGAAGCAGGTCAGATTAAAGCAGAAAAAATTGGTGCGGCACCTAAAGCTAAACTGGCTGAGTGGATAGAAGAAAATATCTGATCCATACGAACTGTTCTCTCTATTCTGGCAAGCTCTCGTTTTCTTTCAGGACATGGCCAGATAAATACAGCGATCCGCCAATAATCAATGGCATATTACCTTTGGTTTTTTGCATAGCAATATCCATGGCTGTTTTCAGATCAGGGGCTGGCGTTGATGCTATGCCTAAATCGGTTGCTGTCTGGCTCAGCGCATCTGCGGTCAGGCTAGCATCCTGATCCGGAATAGTGATAGCAATCAGATGATGCAAAAGCGGTTTTAAAGCATCCAGAAAATCCGCCGCTGGACGGGTATTTAATGCCCCCGCAATCATCACCCATTTGCCATTATTAATGCGCTTTAATGACTTTGCCAATGCTTCTGCGCCATGCCGGTTATGCGCGCCATCCAGCCATATATTCTGGCCTGCGGGACACCGTTCGACCAGCCGGCCGGTTGTTAATGCCTGTATGCGGGCTGGCCAATTTGCGCTGGCCACACCGCTACGGATAGCGGCAGACGTTATATCCGGTTCGGCCAGCATGACAGCGGCGGCGGCAAGCGCGGCGTTGTCAATTTGATGGTCGCCTTGTAATTGCGGGGCAGGGCAGGTGATAACGCGATCACCCCATGTCAGCGTAAAGCCGTTATCTTCGTGGTGGGTTATCCGGATATCCGTGCCTATGTGAATGAACGGACATTGTAATGTTCTGGCGTGGTTGCGTAATACCGCTTCAGCCTCAGGATGCTGGGACGCAGATATAACAGGAACGCCTGATTTCATGATGCCAGCCTTTTCGCGGGCGATGGCAGAAATGGTGTTGCCCAGAAAATGTTCATGGTCACGGGCAATCGGCGATATAATTGTCACTTTGGGCTGATCAATGATGTTTGTTGAATCCATGCGCCCGCCTAATCCGGTTTCCAGCAAGGTGAAATCCGCATATGTCTGGCTAAAGGCCAGCATGGCGGCGGCGGTTGTTACCTCAAAAAACGTTACCTCAGCGCCGTTATTTCTGGCCTCAACATGTTCAAGCAGATCAGCCAGTGCATCATCATCAATCAACGTCCCGGCCAGCCGGATGCGTTCATTAAACCGCACCAGATGCGGTGACGAATAGACATGGACGGATTTCCCATAATGTTCCAGCATGGCGCGGATAAACGCCAGCGTTGAGCCTTTGCCATTTGTGCCAGCGATATGTATCACCGGCGGCACGTGCAGATGTGGCTGGCCACATTTTTCTAGCAAGGCATAGGTTCTATCCAGCCCCAGATCAATCAATTTCGGGTGAAGCTGTCCTAATCGCGTCAGCGCGATTTCTGCGCGTGGGTTCTGTTTAATCGGCGACATGGATTATTCGGCGGCTGTCGCGGTTTGCTGTGTCATGAGCATATCCAGCAATGATCCGATTACCCGTTTCTGATCACGGCGCGGCAATACCATATCGACCATGCCATGTTCTTGCAGATATTCGGCAGACTGGAAATCATCAGGCAGTTTTTCGCGGACGGTTTCTTCGATCACGCGGCGTCCGGCAAATCCGATAATAGCCCCCGGTTCAGCAATTTGTATATCACCTAGCATTGCGAATGATGCGGTAACCCCGCCTGTGGTCGGGTGCGCTAGCAGAACAATATAAGGCAGGTTTGCTTCGCGAATTTCATCAATAGCAACGATTGAGCGCGGCAATTGCATCAATGACAGGATGCCTTCCTGCATGCGGGCACCACCGGATGATGGAACAATAATCAGCGCCGCGTTACGGCGGATTGCCTCACGCGCGGCTTTGACAATACCATTGCCGACGGTTTGCCCCATTGACCCACCCATGAAGGCAAAATTGAATGTTGCAATAACAACAGGGCGGCCATTTATCTTGCCAGCAGAAACCAGAATAGCATCATCATCACCGGTTTTTGTTCTGGCTTCTTTTAGACGGTCGGCATATTTTTTGCGGTCACGAAACCCTAACGGGTCTTTGTCAGCGGTAGCAACAGATATGGTTTCAATGCTGTCCGCGTCGCAAAGCAATAAGGCACGGGATGCCGGTGCTAATGGCATGTGATAACCGCAAGCGTTGCAAGTGTTCCAGTTTTCTTCGAATTCCCGATGAAAGATCATCTGAGAGCAGGCGCCGCATTTGATCCATAGATTTTCTTTAGCAGGTTCAGGTGAAACCAGCGCTTTGATTTTTGGCAGTACCGTGCGAGATAACCAGTTCATGGCGTTGCTCCTATGCTGTTATGATCCTATTATCGGGATGTTCCGGTTTTAAGATCACGGACTAATGCGAATGCTTTTTCGGCGGTATCTGATGCAGGTGTGCCATCATCGCCCAGATTATCAGCGATAATGGATACCACCGCAGACCCGACCACCACGCCGTCAGCGTGTTGTCCGGCTTCGCGAACATGATCAGGATGTTTGATGCCAAACCCGACCACGGCTGGCAGGTCGGTAAATCCGCGAATATGTGTCATGGCATTAGCTATGCTGTCGGCAGATGCGCGGCCAGAACCGGTGATGCCGGTGATGGATACATAATAGACAAAGCCGCTAGCGTTTTTCACCACAACAGGCATACGTTTATCATCGGTGGTCGGAGTGATTAGCCGGATAAATGCCATGCCTTTATTTGTTGCACTAACACAAAGCTCCGTGTCTTCTTCGGGCGGCAGATCAACCATGATCAACCCATCCACGCCAGCATCAGTAGCAGCATCCAGAAACCGGTCAACGCCATATATATAGATCGGGTTAAAATATCCCATCAGAATTAATGGAACATGCGGATGTTTGGCGCGAAACTGGCTAGCCATATTCAGCACTTTATCCAGCGTGATGCCGGCCTTTATCGCGCGCAATGATGCCGCTTGAATCACAGGGCCATCAGCCATCGGATCAGAAAACGGCATCCCAAGTTCAACAAAATCCGCGCCTGCTTCGGGCAGACCAAGCAGAAGCTCGGTTGAGGTAGCCAGATCAGGATCACCAGCAGACACAAAAATACCTAACGCGGCACGTTGCTCTGCTTTACAGGTGGCAAAACAGGTTTCTATACGGTCAAGAGCCATTAAAGTTTCCCCTGCTTTTCAAGGATAGGAAGAACCGCGCCAAGGTCTTTATCACCTCTGCCGCACATATTCATGACAACAATCTGGTCTTTATCCATATCGCCAATCATTGTTGCAATAAACGCAATCGCATGCGCCGGTTCAAGCGCCGGGATAATGCCTTCCAGTCGTGAGCAGAGCGCAAAATATTCTAGCGCTTCCTGATCCGTGGCGCTGACATAATTCACCCGGCCAATTTCATGCAACCATGAATGTTCGGGGCCAATGCCCGGGTAATCCAGCCCTGCCGAAATAGAATAGGCATCTTTGATCTGGCCTTCGTCATCTTGCAACAGATAGGTGCGGTTGCCGTGCAGAATACCGGGTCTGCCGCCATTTAATGATGCCGCATGCTCACCGGTTTCAATCCCGTGGCCAGCCGCCTCAACGCCGTAAATGGCAACATCCTTATCATCAAGGAATGGATGGAACAGCCCCAGCGCGTTTGAGCCGCCACCAATACATGCCACAATCGCATCAGGCAGGCGGCCTTCGGCTTCATGTAGTTGAGCCTTGGCCTCAACGCCAATAACAGATTGAAAATCACGCACCATAGCTGGATAGGGATGGGGGCCGGCGGCGGTGCCAATAATGTAGAAATGGGTTTCTGCGTTTGTCACCCAATAGCGCAAGGCTTCGTTCATCGCGTCTTTTAATGTGCCAGTACCGGACGTGACCGGATGCACCTTTGCCCCCAATAGCCGCATGCGGTCAACATTCGGTTTCTGGCGTTCCACGTCTTCTGCGCCCATGAATACTTCGCATTCCATCCCGAACAGCGCACATGCGGTTGCTGATGCCACGCCATGTTGGCCAGCACCGGTTTCGGCAATGATTTTGGTTTTGCCCATGCGTTTTGCCAGTAAAGCCTGTCCTAGCACATTGTTGATTTTGTGGGCGCCGGTATGGTTTAGCTCATCGCGTTTCATATACAGCTTGGCGCCGCCAAAATATTCGGTTAGCCGCTTGGCAAAAAACAATGGCGATGGCCGGCCAATATAATGCTTACGGTAATATTCCATTTCTGCGGCAAATTCGGGATCAGTTTTGGATTCTTTCCACGCGGCTTCCACTTGTAGAATTAGTGGCATGAGCGTTTCGGCAACAAATCGGCCACCATGGATGCCAAACTTGCCATGTTCATCAGGTTGATTACGGAGCGAATTTGCTAACTGTTCATTCATAATACTCTGCTATCCTTCTATATCAGCATGTTGGCCAGCCTGTTGAGCTGTTTCAATAAATGTCTTTATGGCGCCATGATCTTTGACGCCGGGAGAATGTTCAACCCCTGATGAAACATCAAGATATCTGGCGCCACTTGCCGCCACCGCGTCACGGATGGTATCTGCTTTCAATCCGCCAGCAAGCAACCATGGTGTCTTGCCTTTATAGGATTGCATCAACGTCCAGTCAAAGCTATGGCCGGTTCCGCCGGGCAGAACAGCATCCACTGGCGCTGAATCAAATAACATCCAGTCAGCCACATTATCATAGCGCAGGGCATCCTGAATATCCAATAGATTAGCAATCCGGCATGCTTTCATCACAGGGCGTTGATAGCGTGATTTAATGGCAGAAATACGGTCAGGGGATTCATCCCCATGGCATTGTATCATCCCCGGATTTAACGCGGCAACAATCCCGTCTAGTGCGGTGTCATCAGCATTTACCACTAGCGCCACACGCGTGATGGTAAGCCCGCGCTGATCGGCGGCGGCGGCGATATCTGCGGCATCGGAAAGCGTGATATGGCGTGGGGATTTCGGGTAGAAAACAAATCCGCCCCATCTGGCACCGGCGGCATCGGCCTGTTCCAGATCAGACAGATTTGCCAGACCGCAAATCTTGCAATCAATCATCGGTTTTATCTTTCATGGTGATTAGCGATGTCTGATTACTGGTCATCCCGTCCTTATCAAAGTGATCTGTCATCTCAGCCAGATCAGATTCCAGCCGTTGAATGCGGCGATTCCCCTGATGGATTCGCAACCGGCTCATGAATAGCTTTGGCCACAGAATCAACCCGCCAATAATTAACCCAACCGAAAATGATCCCAGAACAATCATCCATAACGGCACCATGGCCAGTTGCGCATACGGCCACAGGTAAATAGCGGTATCATGATTGTTGGAAATAGAAATATTGGTGACCAGTGCAAGAAGCATCAAGCCCAGAAGCCAGCCCAAAATTGTTTTCAGGACATGCATAATATTACTCTGTCATTGCCTGTTTCAACAGGGTGTCAATGAATGTGTGGCTTATGACTGATTGAGGCGTTCCAGCATGGATTTGCCCATTTTGAAAAATGGGACTTTCTTTTCGTTAACGTCAACGGATTCGCCAGTGCGTGGATTGCGCCCCTGACGGGCATCACGGTGGCGAACTGAAAAAGCGCCAAAGCCGCGAAGCTCAACCCGTTTACCTTCTGCCAGCGCATCGGTAATAGTATCAAAAAAACAATTCACAATACGTTCGATATCCCGATGATAAAGATTGGGATTAAGTTCAGCCAAACGTAAAATCAGTTCAGATTTAGTCATGTCCACCTCACAAGTCGATAACTATGCAGATGCTTTATAAATTTGTCAACGCTTTCAATCCGTTGTTCTGATATTTGTCGGCATTTCCGGCAATAAAAAAAAGTGACCCCTCAAAACATAAGGAGTCACTTTGAATATGATCTAGTGTGTCTGGTTAGACGCTTTAGCTGTCGTCACCATCATTAGCGGATGTGTTCCGCTTGGCCAGCGCCGCGCCTAGAATATCACCAAGGCTAGCACCGGAATCAGATGATCCGTAATCAGCCATGGCTTTCTTTTCTTCGGTCATTTCGCGTGCCTTGATAGATAGTGACAATTTGCGTGCCTTACCATCCACCATGGTGACTTGTGCGTCGACTTTCTCGTCAACGGCGAAACGTTCTGGACGCTGTTCATCACGATCACGGGACAGATCACTGCGGCGGATAAAGCCGGTGACATTTTCGCTAACGCTGACTTCCAGTCCACCATCAATAACTTTGACAATTGTACAGGTGACAATGTCGCCTTTCTTGATATTGGATAGCGTTTCGCCAACGGTATCTTCGGTCAGTTGCTTGATGCCCAGTGATACGCGTTCTTTGTTAACGTCGACTTCCAGCACCTTGGCTTTGACGCTATCGCCCTTTTTGTAGGACTGGATAGCTTCATCACCTTGCACATCCCATGAGATATCGGTGAGGTGAACAAGACCGTCAATATCATCATTAAGACCAATGAACAGGCCGAATTCGGTAATGTTGCGAATCTCGCCTTCGATTTCATCACCAGCCTTAACCGTAGTGGCAAAGTTTTCCCATGGATTAGCAATACATTGCTTGATACCAAGTGAAATCCGGCGCTTTTCCATATCGATATCAAGAACCATGACATCGACTTCCTGACTGGATGAAACAATCTTGCCCGGATGGACGTTTTTCTTTGTCCAGCTCATTTCTGAAACGTGGACAAGTCCTTCAACGCCGTCTGCCAGTTCAATGAATGCACCGTAGTCAGTGATATTGGTGACACGGCCTTTGACAATCGAACTGATAGTGAAATTGGCTTTCGCGGCTTCCCACGGGTCTTCCTGAAGCTGTTTCATGCCAAGTGAGATACGCTGTGTTTCGGTATTGAAACGGATCACCTTGACTTCTACGCTTTCACCAACAGAAAGCACTTCTGATGGGTGGTTAATCCGGCGCCATGCAATATCGGTGACATGCAACAGACCGTCAACGCCGCCCAGATCAACAAACGCACCATATTCTGTCAGGTTCTTGACGATACCTGAAAGCACCTGACCTTCGGACAGGTTGGATACCAGCTCTGATCTGGCTTCTGCGCGGGATTCTTCCAGAACCGCACGGCGTGAGACAACGATGTTGCCACGCTTGCGGTCAATTTTAAGAATCTGAAATGGTTGTGGCGTACCCATAAGCGGCCCCAGATCACGAACAGGCCGGATATCAACCTGACTGCCGGGAAGGAAGGCAGTAGCACCATCCAGATCAACCGTAAAGCCGCCTTTGACCTTACCAAAGATAACGCCGGTGACTCTTTGTTGATCGTCATGAGCTGTTTCAAGCGCCGCCCATGCTTCTTCACGGCGCGCTTTATCACGGCTTAACAGAGCCTGACCATTACGGTCTTCGAGACGCTCAACATAAACTTCAACCTGATCGCCGATATTTACGCTGGCATCCTGTCCCGGTGCCATAAATTCCTTAATCGAAACCCGACCTTCGGATTTCAAGCCGACATCAACAATGACGGCCTCTTTTTCGACTGAAATGACAGTTCCTAAAACAACACTGCCTTCGATATTCATGTCTTCGTTAAAGCTCTCTGCCAGAAGATCGGCAAAGTTTTCGCTCATGGCCTGTTCCAGACCTGTGTTAGGTGTTGACAAATGTGATCTCCGTTAAATCTGATGACAACTGGTTATACCAGACCCCGGCTGGATGGGGATTACTGCGACGGTTAAGGCATTCAATCGTCACAGGTCACAAGATGGTTCCCAGCCACTTGGTTAAGTTACATATGCCAGCATAGCCTTAATTATGCTGGCGGCTCTTATTCTGGCGAAACAATATATGTCATCGCCTGTTCCACCATCTGATCAATGGCATATTTGCCTGTATTGATGCGGATCGCGTCTTCTGCTGGTTTGAGTGGAGCAACCGGACGATTCATATCCCGATTGTCTCTAGCCGCAATACCAGCAAGAATGTCGGCATATGTAGCGGTTTCCCCACGGGAAATCAACTCTTTATGACGTCTTTGGGCACGAATCTCAATCTCAGCGTCACAATAGAACTTTATATCGGCATTTGGCAGAATAATTGTACCGATATCACGGCCATCCAGAACCGCGCCTGATGCGTGATTTGGTGGATTCGCGGCAAAATCCTGCTGATAGGCTAGCAACGCCTGTCTGACCGCCGGAATGCTGGCCACGCGTGATGCCATGGCGGATGTTGTTTCCAGCCGCAAATCGGCATGGTTCAAATCATCGTGGGTCAGCTGTGACGCTTCGCTGGCGGCATGGGTAAGCGCTTCATCTGCCGGAAATGGCAAGCGCAAAACCCGCAACGCCACCGCCCGATATAGCCCACCGGTATCCAGATGCGCCAGATGGAAATGATCCGCCAGCCGTTTAGCTAACGTGCCTTTGCCTGATGCGGCGGTACCATCAACCGCAATAATCATGCGTTATCCTTATGGTTACTGGTATCAGCATCAATATTATCTGCCCGGATACTGGCACCAAGTGATTGCATCAGATGATCAAAACCGGGAAAGCTGGTATTGATTGTCTCACATCCGGTTACCGTAACCGGCTCACGGCTAGCCAGCCCAAACACAAGACATGACATGGCAATGCGGTGATCATGCTGGGCATCAATGATCATACCGCCCTTTTGTTCGGGCGCGCCGGTAACGGTCATGCTGTCATGGGTGCTGGTAATATCAACACCGCCGCGCCGCAAGCTGTTTTCCATTAATGCGATGCGGTCGGTTTCTTTAACTCTTAATTCTTCTATGCCGGGCATATGCGTGACACCTTCGGCAAAGGCGGCGGCTACCACTAGCACCGGATATTCATCAATCATGGATGCGGCACGGCTAGCAGGCACGGTGATGGCTTTCAGCTGTGATGATCGGCAGATCAGATCAGCCACCGGCTCACCGCCTTCTATCCGTTCATTGCTGATGGTGATATCGCCGCCCATATCTATTAATGTCTGGTAAAGCCCAAACCGGTATGGGTTGATGCTAACGCCGGTGACAGTAACCGTGCTGTTTCTGGTGATTAAAGCGGCAACAACAGGAAACGCCGCCGATGACGGATCAGACGGCACAATAATATCAGCGGCGGTAAGGCTGGCTTCGCCTGTAATGCTGGCTGTATAGCTGTTATCGCTATGGGTGGTTGTGGCCACATCAACCCCGAAATGGCGCAACATGCGTTCGGTATGATCGCGTGATGCCACGGGTTCTGTCACACTTGTCTGGCCGCGCGCGGTTAATCCGGCCAGCAAAATAGCCGATTTTACTTGTGCTGATGCTATGGTGCTTTGCCAGTCAAGGCTTTGTGGTTGGCGAATGCCTTTTACTGTTAGCGGCAATTTATCACCATCCCGCGCCGTGAATGATGCGCCCATTTGACTAAGCGGGGTCATAATACGCTGCATGGGGCGGCTGGAAAGGGAGGCATCACCGGTAAAAACAGCGGATATTCCGGCACCGGCAACAACGCCCATCAATAACCGTGCGCCTGTTCCCGAATTGCCCAGATCAAGCGGCAAGACGGGTTCTGCAAATGCGCCAAGCCCAACGCCGGTGACCGTGATCACTTGTTGAGCCACATATTGACCATCGGTATTTATTTCTGGCGCGGTGATCGTGACCCCCAATTGCCGCAAGGCGGAAGCGGTAGAAAGCACATCATCTCCTGTCAGCAATCCGGTGATAGTGGTTTTACCTTTGGCAAGTGCGCCAAAAATCAGTGACCGATGCGATACGGATTTATCGCCGGGGCAGATAATCGTGCCATCAAGAGATGCCGATGCTTTGGCTGTTAGTTGCGTCATGAATGACCGTTTCCTCTATTTTCGGATTTTATTATTACTATGCTCGCGGGTGCATTTTATCCTTTTTAGCATGATTTACATATGCATAATGCAAGGATATAGCGAAAATCCACAGCAAGGTCAGTTTTTTTATTGACCTAGCGACATTTTTAAGCGAAATGCCTTTCACGGATATGAACAGTATTGAGGAAGTATGATGACGTCGCTTGGTACCAAAAGAACCTGTCAGTCATGTGACAGCAAATATTATGATTTTAATAAAGATAAAATTATATGCCCTTCTTGTGGGGAAGCGTTTGATCCCGAAGTGTCGCTAAAAAGCCGGCGCATTAAGCCGGCTCCAACCGCCAAACCCGAACCACAATCAGCTACGGTTGTTATTGAAGATGATGATGCTATCGATGATACCATCAATGATGATGACGATGTTGTGGATGATAATGATGACGACTTGATCAATATTGCCAAACCGGATGACGAAGATGAAAATCTTGATGTTGATTCCACGATTGACAAAGATTTCCTTGATTCCGAAGAAGACGAAGAAAAGTAAAAAATAACTTGCCAATACCAACGCTCTGATTGTAGGTATAGGCATTGTTATGGGTATGGGGCTATAGCTCAGCTGGGAGAGCGCTACAATGGCATTGTAGAGGTCAGCGGTTCGATCCCGCTTAGCTCCACCAACCCCCTCCTTTTTTTGACCGGCTTTACGGATGATCATATATTTAATATGGTCAATTCATATAGGCTGGTTTCACATTCATGACTGATAAAACACCATTCCCTGCTGCCGGAACATTACCGTATAACACGCCTGTCATTGCGCTGGGCGGCAGTCCTGTTGATGCGGCTATGGTATCACCATTGCTAGGGCGTTTTCCGCTTATTGCGGCTGATAGCGGGGCTGATACGGCAAGGGCAATGGGGGTGATGCCTGATCATATTATTGGTGATTTTGATTCTATTTCGGATACGGCGCAATTTCCCCCTGACCGACTTATCCACATATCTGAGCAACATAGCACCGATCTTGAAAAAACATTATCCAGTTTATCGGTGCCAATCTGTCTGGGATTCGGGTTTCTGGGGCGGCGATTTGATCATTCGCTTGCCGCGATGCATGCGATTGCCCGCAGTAACGCGCCGGTTATCCTTATTGGCCAGCATGATGCGCTGATATATTGTCCGGCTGATTTTGCCGCGCCTTTACCATCGGGTCAGCGGTTTTCGGTCTGGCCGTTGAGCCAGCATGATTTCAAGGCATCCAGAGGGCTGGAATGGCCGCTGGATGGGTTATCCATGGAAGCCGGACAATTGATTGGAACATCAAACCGTATCCATTCACGGTCTGATCATGAATTAACACCGGTTCATATCGCATCCGCTGGCGGTAAGGGGTATTTTGTTATGATTGCCAGCCGTCACTGGATGTATCTGGCGGCGGCAATGACAAATGATAACAGCTGGTTAGAATGGCGTTGATGATTAGCTTGTCAATTGGCCATAGGTCAGTTGCCGCAAATATTCTGTCATTTCATTGCGATTATTAAACTGGCTTAATACCGAATTGGAAACCGGTTTTCTAATCGTTACTTTTACCTGTTGTCCCATCAGACGGCATATTTCCCTGAACATCAGCGAATAGCCCAGTGTCTGGCTAAATTTGCGTGCCAGCATGTAGCTCATGCTGTTCTGGCCGCTAAAAAATACAGGCAGAATGGTGGTATTTTCGATCTGTGCCAGTTTAGCAACAAAGGTTTTCCATTGTGCATCTTGCGCTTTGCCAAGGATACGCGGTGCCAGCGAAATTGCGCCTGATGGGAATAAAACCAGCGCACCATCATTTTTAAGCTGGGACATGGCATCTTGCCGGGTTTGCATATTTGTTGCCAGTGCTTCGGCTGTTTCGGCAAAATTGATTGGCAGAATCTGATGCATCACCGCTGGCGCTTGGCGTAATACTTCATGTGTGATCATTTGATAATCTGACCGTATCTTGGATAGTTCCGAACATAAAACCAGCCCGTCAACAACCCCGAACGGATGATTGGCAATAACCAGCAAACGCCCTTTTGGGG
>JABIWM010000163.1 GCA_018701255.1 Alphaproteobacteria bacterium
GAATGTCTGGTGCTTCAGCTCAAAGAGCAGGGGAAGGTTGATGCGGATATGCAAACGCTGCTAACCCATCTGCCTGTTTTGCTTGATAAGGGGTTAGATGGGCTGGCGCGGGCAACACGGTTAAGCGCCGATAAGGTGCACATGCTTCTTAAGCGATTACGACATCTTGATCCAAAACCCGGCGCGCGGTTTCTGGCAGATGATGGTGATATTTACCGTCCTGATCTGATTGTGAGCTATAAAGACAACGCATATGAAGTTGCCATAAATGCTTCAACCCTGCCTAGCGTTACTGTTGCCGCTGATATCAAAACAGATGCCGGGCTTGAACCTGTCCTGAAAAAAGCCAAAGCTGAGGCCGCATCACTACAATCAGCGTTGCTGGCGCGTGCTAATCTGCTGACTACGCTGACCGGATTTGCGGTAGCCCGGCAATCGGGTTTCATGACAGATGGCGATGAAAGCCTAATCCCGCTTACCATGACGGAAACCGCAGATCATATGGATTGTCATCCCAGCACAATAACGCGGCTAGTCAAAGATAAACTGGTGCTAACGCCGCGTGGAATTATTCCGCTGGCGCATTTCTTTAGCACCGCCATATCAGCCAAAGATACCCCACATGTGGCCAGCCGTGCAGTCACGGCTACATTAGTGGCATTGATTGCGGCCGAGGACACATCCGCTCCGCTAAGTGATGCCAGAATAGCCGATGCCATAGCAGACCGGCATGGTATCCGTTTGACGGCGCGTGCCATTGCCAAGCATCGGGCGAAGCATCACATCGCGAAAGCGTCTGACCGCCGCATAAAATAAATAACGGCGATCAGCGCATGATCCGGTTAGGCTTTTTCTTTTAGCTGATGCTCAAACTCACGCAGACGTTTATAGACGCTGGCCAGTTCAATAATGGTTGGCCAGGATTTTAGCAAATATTGCATGCTTCCTTCTACCCGGCCAAAGGCGCGAATAATCTGTTGCATCACGCCCAGTGTAATCACGCCTGCTACAATGGCTGGTGCCAGAAAGACATAAGCACTAAGCACATTGGCTTGTAGATAGGCGATCCGGCCAATGTTGAAATACAGATAACGCAAATAGCTGGTAAAATGGATGCTCCGGACATCGTGGAAAAGCTCATCAATGGTTTTTGGGCGTACGGTTTCATCGTCTTCGGCTATGACGAGGATTTTCCGGTAAGCGGCTTCTTTCTTTTGCAGGTCATATTCGATCCCGACTAGCCGCAACAGCCAGCCAATACCGACCAGAAATAATGTGCCGCCAATGCTCCAGATTAAGGCGCCAGTTACCAGCCCATATTCCCATTCACCAAAAAAGAAAATCGGAATACCAATGGAAAGCCCGACCAGGATGGGGAAAAACTCAACAAGGATCATCAGGGATTCAATCAAGCTGGTACCTAATGTTTCCATAATCCGGCTAAATTTAATGGTGTCTTCCTGAACCCGCTGTGCCGCGCCTTCTATCTTACGCGCCTTGTCATAAACGCTATGATACCATTCCACCATGGATGCCCGCCAGCGGAACAGAAAATGTGAGGTGAAATAGCTGACCAGAACCGCGACCATGACATAAATACCGGCAAGCGTGATAAAGGACAGCAAACTGCCCCAGTATTCCTGCATGGTGATAGCGTTAGGCGTGCCCAGTGCTTTCTGGATCATGTCATAAAACTCACCAAACCAGGCATTGATCATGACATCAATTTGCACCTGTACCCATAGTGATGTGAGGATGACAGCGGAGCCTAGCCATGCCCAGAAAAACCATTCTCTTGATTTGAAAAATCTAAACATGTTGAACCCTTATCCTATCTACTCATCATGACATAACATGTGGTTATGAATTTTTATGCTGATTTAACCGCGTGGTGGAATAACCATCACGCAAGGTTATGATCTGTACGTCACCGCCAATGGCTTTCATGTGATCCGCCCCGACAATCTCATCTGGTTGATAATCACCGCCCTTGACCAGAATATCCGGATTAAGCCGGGTGATCAGATTGAGAGGCGTGTCGTCTTCGAACAGGATCACCGCATCTACGCATGGCATGGCAGCAATCGCGCTTACCCGGCTCATTTCGTTCTGATAAGGGCGATTATCGCCTTTGAGCCGTTTAGTTGAGGCATCACTATTTAGCCCGACAATCAGCCGGTCGCCTTTATCCCGCGCCGCTTGTAACAGACATATATGGCCGGGATGCAAACAATCAAAACAGCCATTGGTGAAAACAATGCGCTCATTGTTATCTTTCCATTCTGTAATCAGATGCAGAATACTTTGCATATTATGGGGCTGTTGCTGATGAATGGATGCCAGAACTTCACCGGGGGTAACGGTCGCCGTGCCTGATTTTCCAACCACGATACCAGCGGCTATATTTGCCAGAATAGCGGCTTCGGTGATATTAGCACCGGCGCTGATGGCGGCGGCAAAATGGGCAATAACGGTATCACCGGCACCGGACACATCAAATACTGATCGCGCTATGCTTTGTGAATGGAACAGGGGGGTGTCTTTCTGGCTGATCAAGATACCGTCTGCGCTCATGGTGGTGATCATAGCGCCAATGGATGCCAGACCAAGCAATTCCTGCGCGGTATGGTCAACGGCGTTGATGTCTGATGCACCAGTGTGACGTTTTTGCGGCATGGCTATATTATGATACTGGCAGAAATGATCAAACTCAGACAAGTTGGGAGTGAGGATATCAACGCCATCATAAATCCGTATATCCGGTTGTTTCGGGTCGGCAAGTATAGTGAAATCCGCCCGCCGTGGATGGTTGGTTAGCAATGTGATCAGATGCGGTTGAACAACGCCTTTATCATAATCTGACAGAATAACCATATTAGCGGTATCCAGTGCAGAAAGGATCGCTGATGCCATTTGTGTCATGCTATCCGCGCTGACCGGATTTATGTCTTCGTCATCAACGCGCAACAGCTGATGGCCTTTGACAGTAAAGCGGGTTTTCGTTGTTGTTGGCCGGGTCGGATCAGCAATCAGATGCGGCGTGATGGCAGGTTCAGCCGCCAGACAATCAATCAGCATTTCTCTGGGGCCATCATGACCGGTTATCCCGATTAATGTCACCTGCGCCCCCAGATGTGCCAGATTGCGCGCCACATTGGACGCACCACCCGGCATATGGCGAGTGTTCTGATGGCGAAGAATGGGGATCGGGGCTTCTGGTGAAATGCGGTTAACCGCCCCGTCAACAAAGGTATCCAGCATAACATCGCCAATAACAACAATATGGCAATCCTGCATGCGGGTAATGATTGCGGCGGCGCGTTCAGCGTTCAGGGTGCTATGATCTGTCACGATTTGTCCTTATTGCCTTTTCCGCTCTTTTCGCGATGACGGTATATCGTGGCACCATCCGGCGTTGTTCTGGTATCAGCACGAACAACAACAAGCGCATCATCCTCAACAGTGGCGGTGATGGTACTGCCCGCGCCTATCATGGCGCCTTTACCAATATCAACCGGTGCTACAAGCGCGGAATTTGACCCGATAAAGGCACCAGCGCCAATTCGCGTCATGGATTTGCGGAACCCGTTATAATTACAGGTAATGGTGCCAGCGCCAATATTGGCACCTTCACCAATCTCAGCATCGCCCAGATAGGTGAGGTGATTAGCCTTAGCCATAGCGCCCATGGTGATATTCTTGGTTTCAACAAAATTGCCAATTTTCACGCCTTCTTCGAGAACCGTCCCCTGCCGTAAACGGGCATAAGGCCCGATCACCGCGCAAGCACCGATATCAGCGCCTTCGATATGGCTGAAGGATTTAATCTCAGCCCCTTCGCCAATGCGAACACCGCCGCCGATAACAACATGCGGATGAATAATCACATCCTGGGCAATAACGGCATCAGCGTTTAAATATACGCTATCCGGATCAATCAGCGTCACGCCTTCCATCATGGCTTTATGGCGGAGCCGTTGTTGAATAATGCGCTCAGCCCGCGCCAGATCAACTCTGTTATTGATCCCCATAACGTTATCTTCTTGTGCCATAACACAGCCAATCGAATGACCTTTATGATGGGCTTCGGCAATGATATCTGTCAGGAATTTTTCGCCAGTCTTTTCATTAAAACCAATCGCGGTTAGCAGATCAAACAGCAAGGGCATTTTAACCGCCATCAAGCCGCTATTGCATAACGTGATGGCGCGTGTGTTGGCATCAGCTTCTTTTTCTTCGATGATAGCTGATACAAACCCGTTCTGATCCCGGATGAGCCGGCCATAACCTGTGGGGTTAGCCGCCGTAAACCCCAAACAGCAAATGTCATGGCCGTCATTTGCTATGGCATGGACAAGCGCATGAAATGTATCAGCAGAAATCAACGGCGTATCGGCAAATGCGATCACTGCAATGCCGTTTTCTGCTTGTAATTTTTCTGCGGCGGCTTTGACGGCATGACCGGTGCCCAGAGGTGGGTCTTGAACCACCGTATCCAGCTGGCAAGCGGTGCCGGATTTTATCTGATTGATATGGTCGCCGACTTGATGGCCGTCAGCGCCAACAACTATAACGGCATGCTGTGCTTCAGCGGTTATCGTGCTATCCAGCACCCACTCAATAAGCGGTTTTCCGGCTAGCCGGTGCAAAGGTTTAGGCAGGCTTGAGCGCATTCTTGTGCCTTTGCCTGCGGCGAGGATAATTGCAGTAAACATCATAACCGGATTATATGATCTATTGGCGATTATGAAAAGACAAATGCGATATTGCATATGTAACCGCAAACAGCGTATAAAAGAAAACGAGTTTTGTGAGCAAAATCATAGGGACAGGTGATATGTGTGGCATTATCGGCACGATAGGATTTCCGGATGCGGCAGATGCCCTGCTTCAAGGATTACGGCGGCTGGAATATCGTGGTTATGATTCTGCTGGTATTGCTGTTCGTGATGATAGCGGTTTTGCGGTGCGCCGCGCGGTGGGCAAACTCAACGCATTGGCAAATGTGTTAAACGATGCCCCCTTGCATGGCACGACAGGCATAGGCCATACCCGCTGGGCGACGCATGGCGGCGTTAATATGGCTAACGCGCATCCCATTATGTCTGGCGACCGGGTGGCGGTGGTGCATAACGGTATCATTGAAAATCACCGGATATTGCGGCAGGCATTATCGGCGAAAGGATATACGTTTCATAGCCAGACAGACACCGAAGTATTAGCGCATTTATTTGCCGATGCCGTGGATCAGACAACCACGCTGATGGAAGCAACCGAAACCGTTATTGCCCAGATTGAGGGCGCTTACGCTTTTGCTGTTATGGTGGCTGATTATCCGGATCATCTGGCCATAGCGCGGCAAGCGTCACCGCTAGCTATCGGGATTTCTGATGCGGCGGTATTTGTTGGCTCTGACGCGATTGCCATGGGCGATGTCACGCAACGGGTCATGTTCCTCAAGGACGGTGATTATGGCACGATATCCAAGCAAGATATTGTGATCAAGGATGCCAGCGCCCAGCTTGCCAATCGGGATATTACCATTGTGGCGGCTAGCCCCGGGCTTGTGACCAAAGAAGGCTATCAGCATTTCATGGAAAAAGAAATTCATGAACAGCCAGATACAGTCATGCGCACATTAGGGGCGTTTTCCAAAACAGATGGGGCAGATGGAACCGATGGAGCAGATGGGGCTTTTGCCTTACCTGATGGTTTTGATTTTTCTAATATGACTGGTCTTGCCTATCTGGCGGCCGGTACCAGCTATAATGCCGGATTAATCGGCCGGTACTGGATGGAACAGCTGGCTGATTTGCCGGTGGTGACAGAATCCGCGTCTGAGTTCCGGTATCGCCAGCCGTCAACACGTCATATTAGTCTGGCTATGGGCATATCCCAATCCGGTGAGTCGCTGGATACATTAATGGCGCTTCGCTATATGGCCGATAAAGGCGTTGATACGGCGGCGTTAGTCAATGTAGATAGCTCAACCATGGCGCGGGAATCCGGCGGTTATCTGTTGACTCGTGCCGGCCCCGAAATTGGCGTGGCTAGCACCAAATCCTATATGGCACAGCTAACCGTTTTGTTAATCATGGCCACTATCGCAGGGCATCAACGCGGAGTGCTAAGCGATGCACGGCGCGCCGAAATTGAACAGATGCTGGCCAGCGTGCCGCGATTAATCGGGGCGGCTATGGCATCCGCCGCTACTATTAAGGCCATTGTTCCGCGACTGGCGCAAGCGAAGTCTTGCTTATATCTGGGGCGCGGAACGCTGTATCCGCTTGCCATGGAAGGTGCGCTAAAGCTCAAAGAATTAAGCTATATTCACGCCGAAGCCTACGCATCCGGTGAAATGAAGCATGGCCCGATTGCGTTGATTGAGGATGGCTTGCCGGTGGTGGCGCTTCTGGCTAATGATGAACATTTATCCAAATCTATCAGCAACGTGGTTGAGGCCAAAGCCAGAGGCGCGGATGTGATCATCATCGCCACCGAAAGCGCGGCTAAGCTGGCCATGGATGAAATCGAGGGGCTGGATGGACATGTCGCTACCGTGCCGGATTGCGACGCGCTAATCGCCCCATTAATCCTCAGCCTGCCTATTCAGTTTCTGGCCTATTTAACCGCAGTGCATAAAGGCACAGACGTAGACCAACCCCGAAATCTGGCCAAATCGGTTACAGTTGAATAGTGGGGTTAGGTGGTATTTTGACGAACCTAAAATTCAAGTTTTTCTGTCATTTGTAGTCAAAATTACTGCATCTCATCTCAAGAAAATAAACTACTCTGATATTGAAGATACACCTGAAGATAACAGTTTTATTAACGCAATAATTTTTAGTTGAAACTATGGCAAA